>JAYTAR010000181.1:0-10916 GCA_043737455.1 Sphingomonadales bacterium
GCTGCCGATATCCTTCATCACCGCGCCGTTCATGATCGTCGGATCCCGTCCGGCGACAGTCAGGATCGTGCCGATCATCCCGGTGACGGTCGATTTCCCGCTCGTGCCCCCAACCGCGATGCGCGTCGTCGCCGCCGCGAACAGCTCGGCAAGCAATTCGGCGCGCGTCATGCGCATACATCCCAGCTCGGTCGCGCGAACGATATCGGGCACGCTCGCCTCGATCGCGGCCGAGGCAACCACGATTTGATCGGCGGACGCGATGCCGCTGCCGTCCTGCGCGAACAGCACAACGCCTTTGGCCCGCAACGCGTCGAATTTAGTCGCATTGCCCTGCTGAGCGCCCTCCTGGTCGCCCTCCTGGTCGAGCGCACGGTCCGAGCCCGCCACGCGGTGCCCGCGCGCCGCCACGATTTCGGCGAGGGGCAGCATGCCCGACCCGCCGATGCCCACAAAGAAATAGCTTGCCGTCACGCACGCGCTATCGTGGCATTAGCCAGGGGGAGCAAGATGAAGATCGCCGTTGTCGCACCGAGCAACATGTTGTCGCCCGACGTCCCGCCGCTCCTTCACGGCTTCGTCGCCGACCGCTATGGCGAACGCGCGCCGCGCATCGTGTTCCATCCGCAATGTTTCGTGTCGTCTGGACATTTCGCCGGACCCGATGCGGCGCGCGAAGCGGCACTGGTCGAAGTCGCCAACGACCCGAGCGTCGACGCGGTGTGGTGCGCGCGCGGTGGTTACGGTGCGAACCGGATTGCCGCCGCCGCGATCGCGAAGATGGGACCCGCGGCGCGCGCCAAGCCGTTCGTCGGCTATAGCGACGCCGGCTTCCTGCTCGCCGGACTGTTGCGCGCCGGTATCGGGCGGCCGGTGCACGGACCGATGCCAGGCGAGATCATGTCGGGGGACAAGGGCGAAGTGGCGGTCGCGCGGTCGCTCGACTGGCTGCTGGCCGCCGACGCGCCTGCCAGCGATTATCTGTTTGGAACATTTCCACCCGATACCGACCCGCGCCGCGTCGTCGCGTTCAACCTGACGGTCTTCTCGCACTTGCTTGGAACGCCGCTCGAGCCCGATCTCACCGGTCGCGTGCTGATGCTCGAGGAGGTCGGCGAGGCGATGTACCGGATCGACCGAACCTTTTATCACATCACGTCGAGCGCGAACGTACGGCGCGCGGCGGGCATCATGCTCGGCCGCTGCGCACCGATCACGCCGAACCGGCCCGACTTCGGCGAAGACGAGGAAAGTGTCGCGCGCCATTGGTGCGCGGTCGCGGGCATCCCGTGGCTCGGCCGCGCCGACATCGGCCACGACAGCGAGAACAAGGTCGTTCCGTTCGGTTAGGGCGGCACGGCCTAGGTGATGCACTCGGCATAAGCTCCGCTGTCCTACAGCCGATCGATGCGGCAGACTGGCGTCGTCTCGCGACCGCACGGTCGCCCGCTCTTTCACATCGTCGATGCTTGCATGACGCAATCCTGCGCGCTCGCTTTTTACAAAGTGCAAATGGTCGTCCACCCTGCGAAGTGTGTGAAGTGAACGCACGCAAAACCGTCATTTGTGGCGATTCGCTAGCGCTGCAGCATCTGCCTTGGCAGTCGCAGGACAGTCCCGCCCGATAAGCAAAGCCGCCCAAATTCTCTCGCGCTCATCAAGCTTGCTTCAGCAGGATGTGGAAGCGCTTTGTGAGTCGGTTAACCTAGGTTCCGGATTTAATTGCAGCAGTTAGTGACGCTTGCGGCGATGAGGGTTGCCGAGAGGTGGTTGGCGGCGAGTTTGTCGTATCGATGGCGATGCGACGCTAGTTCTTGCGGCGGCACCACGGGCGTTCGACTGGGTTGCGGGCCTTGTAGGTGGTTCGATCGTAAGGGATTTGGCGAACGCGCGACGAGCTGGGCGGGATGACGGTCTCGGCACCGCGTTTAGCCAGCAAGGCGTCGATGGCGTAGATTGGATTTCGACCTGTCAACCTGCCGCGCGCCTCGACGCTCTCTGGGCAGCAACGGCTCAATCGCCGTCCACAGCCGCTCGTCCAATCACAACAGGTGCTTGCTCATCCACCGATCGTGCCAGATCTATTTAAGTATGAAGCCTGAAGCGATACCAAGTCGAATTCGCGTTCGCCTCGCATTTGCCTGACTTGCGCCACCCGACTAATTGGGCCGCGGCTCTGGAGATTTGTCGATGATCGCGCTGCCGTTGCGCCTCGTGTCGCTTGCGCTTGCCATCGGCGCGGTACCACCACTGTGCGCTCAGTCGACGTTGCCCGACGCGAGTGACGGGCGTTTCCGCGAACGTTTCCTCGCCTGGGATGCGCCGCTGCCGCTCGGGTCGGTCACGCTGTCGCAGTCGACGTTGCGCCCGGTCGATCGGATGACATTATCGTCGGGATTCGGCCCGCGTGCTGCACCAACCTTTGGGGCGAGCAGCTTTCATCCCGGCGTGGACATTCCCAGCGCGACCGGGACGCCCGTACGCGCGGTGGCCGACGGTGTCGTCGTGCGTTCGGGCTGGGCGGGCGGTTATGGCAATCTCGTCGAGATCGATCATGGCGGCGGTCTGCGTACGCGCTATGGCCATTTGTCGACGATTTATGCCGGGCTGCTGGGCAATGTCCGCCGCGGCGATACGATTGGCGCGGTGGGCTCGACGGGCATATCGACGGGTAGTCATTTGCATTACGAAGTGCGGATCGACGGGCGGCCGGTCGACCCCATGCCGTGGCTCGCCGGCGTTCTGACGATCACGCGCACGATAACGCCGTATGACGATCGCCCGACGATTTCGGCGTTCGCGAAAGCACGCGATGCGGTCGCTTTGCCAAGTCCGCTGGCGCCGAGCGGCGTAATCGGGACGCGCTAGGCGGCGCGACGGGTCGTCGTCGAAAGCCAGGCGCGCGCGGCACGTTGTGCCTCGGCAATCTCGCGTGCGCTCATGTCCCAGGCGATTTCGGCGCGGCATTCCTGTGCGCGCTCGTTTCCCGACAGCGCCGCGAGGTTGAACCATTTGTGCGCCTCGACCAGGTCGACGCCGATGCCGCCGCTGCCGCTCGAATAGCTCATGCCCAGTTCGTAATAGGCGTCGGGGTCACCTGCTGCTGCGTCGTTCATGCGACTCTCAATCAGAAACATCGCGCTCTTCAAGCTGCTTGCCATCGTCGAACCCTTCGTGACCCTGCGTCGAGTCGTGTTGTCGCCGAAATGGTTCAAACAAATAGTTAATGGCAATTTGCCGATGTTGTCCTCAGCGCGGGAACCCCAAATTGTCGATCAGCCGCGTCGTGCCGAAGCGGGCGGCGGCCATCAGCCGTTCGGCCCCCGACGCCGTGTCGCAGGGTCGCAGCGCGGCATCGACGAGTTCAAGATAATCGACCTCGGCCCCCGCCTCGGTCAGCGTCGCTTTTGCACGCGCCAATGCGTCAGCAACCGCCATGCCACCGGTAATAGCGACGATCGCCTCGCCGAGCGCGCGCGGCAGCATGCGCGCCGCGCGGCGTTCCTCCTCGCCGAGAAAGACGTTGCGCGACGACAAAGCGAGTCCGTCGGCATCGCGCTGCGTCGGGCAGCCATGGATCGCAACCGCAAGATCGAGATCGTGGACCATTTGCTTGATGATGGTCAGCTGCTGCCAGTCCTTTTCGCCGAAGACCGCGACACCTGGCCGGACCTGCTCAAACAGCTTGAGCACCACGGTCGCGACGCCGTCGAAATGGCCAAGACGCGAAGCGCCGCACTGGCGTGTATCGAGCTCGGCGACCGAGACCGCCGTCGCGAAACCCGGCGGATACATCGTGTCGGGACTTGGCGCCCACAGCACCGCGACTCCGGCATCGGCAAGCATCGCGGCGTCGGTCGCCTCGTGCCTTGGATAGCGCGACAGGTCTTCGCCGGGCGCGAACTGTTTGGGATTGACGAAGATCGACGCGACGACGTGATCCGCGCGCGCCATTGCCGCGGCGACCAGCGCCATATGTCCTGCATGCAGCGCGCCCATCGTTGGCACCAGCGCGACGCGACCGCCCAGCCCAGCGCGCACGTCGCGCAGTTCGGCAAGGTCGCGGATCGTTTGCACGGCGGCGTCGGCTCCCCTAAGGTCCAGGCGGCGGCCCTTGCCTTAAAGGTGAACGGCAGATCAAGGGTGGTTGAGGGTATTGGAAGCGTGAGTCTGGCGCGGGCGCATCGAATCGTTTTCGCCAATGAAAAGGGCGGTACCGGCAAATCGACCACAGCGGTGCATGTCGCCATCGCACTTGCCGCGGCGGGGCACCGTGTCGCCGCGCTCGACCTCGATACGCGGCAGCAGACGCTGGCGCGCTATTTGAGCAATCGTGACGCGACGATGCGTCGCCGCTCGCTCGACTTGCCACAGGCTTCATACGCCGTGCTGCCCGACCTGACGCCCGCCGGCCTCGAGCAGGAAGTGTCGAGGCTTGGGCAGGGCATGGACTATCTGATCGTCGACACGCCCGGGCGCGACGATCCGCTCGCGCGCGCGGCGATCGCGCTGGCCGACACGCTCGTCACGCCGATGAACGACAGCTTCGTCGATCTCGATCTCATCGGGCAGGTCGATGCCGAGACCTTCAAGGTGCGCCGCCCGAGTTTCTACGCCGAACTCGTCTGGGACTTGCGCAAGGTTCGGGCAAAGGCCGATGGCGGTACCGTCGACTGGGTCGTCCTGCGCAACCGCCTCCAGCATCTCGAGGCGCACAATATGCGCCGCGTGGGGGCAGCGCTCGTCGACCTCGCCAAGCGCGTGGGGTTTCGCGTCATCCCGGGGCTGGGCGAACGCGTCGTCTATCGCGAATTGTTTCCCAAGGGGCTGACCTTGCTCGACACCGACGTGATCGCCACCGTCGGGCTCAGCCACATCGCCGCGCGCCAGGAACTTCGCGAGATGATCGCGGGGCTCGCGGTACTGCCTGACGCGCTACCCAAGCGGCAGGCCCAGTGAGCGCGCGATGATCAAGCTCATCGTCTTTGCGGTGTTGCTTTACATCATCTACCGGCTTGCGGTGCGGCTGATCCAGCAGCCTAAGATGATGCCGCGCACCGATGCCGCCAAGCTGCTGGGCGTCGCCGCCGATGCCGACAGCGACAGCGTGATCGAGGCGCACCGCCGCCTGATCGGCAAGGTCCACCCCGATGTCGGCGGCAGCGCCGAACTCGCCGCGCGCATCAACGAGGCCCGTGACACGCTGCTTCGTCCGTAAATGCAACCCTCAGGAGTTTGTCGATGTCCCACCGTTTCGATCGCAGCAGCCTTCGCGAATATGACATTCGCGGCATCGTCGGGCAGGCACTGGGCAAGAGCGATGCCTATGCGATCGGGCGCGGCTTTGGGACGCGCGTGCGGCGGAGCGGGGGCACGCGTGTCGCGGTGGGCTGGGACGGGCGCGTCTCGTCACTCGCGCTTGCCGGCGAACTCGTGCGCGGGCTGAACGAGACGGGAATCGACGTCGTGCGGGTCGGCCTGGGTCCCACGCCAATGCTGTATTACGCCGAAAGCACGCTCGAGGTCGACGGCGGTGTTCAGGTAACCGGCAGCCATAATCCCGCCGAGTATAATGGCTTCAAGATGGTGCTTGGTCATGCGCCGTTTTACGGGACCGACATTCAGGACCTGGGGCGGATGAGCGAGATCGCCGATTGGGAGACCGGCACCGGCACCGCGACCGATTACGACATCCTCGACGATTATGTTGCGCGGCTGGTGCGCGGGTTCGACGGCGGCGCGTATCGCATCGGCTGGGACGCGGGCAATGGTGCTGCGGGAACGGTGATCGAGCGGTTGGTCGAGCAGCTGCCGGGCGAGCATCACACGATCTTCACCGATATCGATGGGCGTTTTCCCAACCACCATCCCGATCCAACAGAGGAAAAGAACCTTGCGGATCTCAAGCGGCTCGTCGCCGACAACAATCTCGATTTCGGATTGGCTTTCGATGGCGACGGCGACCGGATCGGCGCGGTCGACGGGCAGGGCCGGGTCGTGTGGGGCGACCAGATCCTCTCGATCCTCGCCGAACCCGTACTTGCCGCGCTCCCCGGCGCCACGGTCATCGCCGATGTGAAGGCGAGCCAGGCGCTGTTCGACCGCGTTGCCGAATTGGGCGGCACGCCGGTGATGTGGAAGACCGGGCACAGCCTGATCAAGACCAAGATGAAGGAAACCGGCGCGCCGCTCGCGGGCGAAATGTCCGGACATATCTTTTTCGCCAAAGATTATTACGACTTTTACGGCTTCGACGATGCGCAGTTCGCCGCCGTCCAGCTGATCCGCGCGGTCACCGCATCGGGACATAGCCTGACCGAATTGAAGAGTGCGATGCCCGCGCTCGTCAACACGCCCGAGATGCGCTTCCAGGTCGATGACACACGCAAGTTCGCGGTGGTCGACGAAGTGCTCGACCGGCTTGAGGCCGAGGGCGCGACCGTCGATCGCACCGACGGCGCGCGCGTCTCCACGCCCGACGGCTGGTGGCTGCTGCGTGCGTCGAACACGCAGGACGTCCTCGTCGCGCGGGCCGAGGCGAACGACCAGGCGGGGCTCGACCGGTTGCTCGCGATGATCGATGCGCAACTCGCCGCCTCGGGTCTCGTGCGCGGCGCGGCAGCGGCACACTAAAGCCGTGAGGGTCTTTGCGACTTGCGCTCTCATGCTCGCCTCGACCGCAGCCTTCGCTGCCGCGGACCAGCCCATCATTGCGCCCGCGCCCGCCTGGGTGAAGCCTGTTGCCATTCCGTTACCCAGCGCCAAGCCCGACGAAGCTGCGGTGCGTTTGCTGCTGTCCGACCGTCAGGTGCTGCTCGAACCTGGGAGCGAGTCGCTCTATCAAGCGGTGACGATGCGCGTGCAGACGCCTCAAGGCTTGAGCACGGGCAATCTCGCCTTCCCATGGCGACCCGACAGCCAAACGTTGACGGTGCACAAGCTGCGGATCGTGCGCGGTGCAACGGTGATCGACGTTTTGGGCAGCGGCCAAACGTTCACGGTCGCGCGGCGCGAAGCGAACCTTGAAAGCGCGGTGCTCGACGGCGTACTGACCGCGAGCATCCAGCCCGAAGGGTTGCAAGTCGGCGACACGCTCGAATGGGCGGTCACGATCGTCTCGCGCGATCCGACGCTGAAGGGGCATGCCGAGACGCTGGCACTGGGGCTCGAGCAATTGCCGACCGCACGGACGCATCTGCGGCTGTCCTGGCCCACGACATTCCCGGTGCGCGTCCGCTCGACAGGCGGACTTGCTCCGCTGAAACCAGTCCGCTCGGGGCCGATGACGAGCGTCGAGGTCACGCTCGACGACGTCGTGCCCGCCGCGCCGCCCAAGGGGGCGCCACCGCGCTTTGCCCAGGCAAGCGGCGTCGAGGCCACGGCGTTCGCACAGTGGAGCGATCTCGCGCGGCTGATGAGCCCGCTCTACGCTTCCGCCGCCGTGCTACCGAGCCAAGGACCGCTTGCCGCCGAAGCGGCCAAGCTGCGCGCACTGCCCGATCCGAAGGCGCGTGCCGAGGCTGCGCTCGCGCTCGTGCAGAACAAGATCCGTTATGTCGCGCTCGCGCTCGGCACGGGTAATCTGGTGCCCGCCGATGCTGCGACGACGTGGAGCCGGCGCTATGGCGACTGCAAGGCGAAGACCGCGCTGCTGATCGCACTGCTCGCCGATGCGGGGATCGAGGCCGAGCCGGTGCTCGTCAGCTCGCAGCTTGGTGACGGCATGGATGCGCGGCTGCCGATGGCAGGCGTCTTCGATCATGTCCTCGTCCGCGCGACGATCGCGGGCAAGCCGTATTGGCTCGACGGGACGCGCACCGGCGATGCGCAGCTCGACCGGCTGCGCGTGCCTGGCTTTGGCTGGGGACTGCCGCTGCGCGCGCAAGGTGCAGCGCTTGTGCGCATGCTGCCCGCGCCGCTCGACACGCCCGATTTCGAAACGGTGATGCGGATCGACGCGAGCGCTGGGATCACAGCGCCCGTGCCGGTGACGATCGAGACCGTCATTCGCGGCGACGGCGCGACCGCCAGCGCACAGCTGTTCGCCAATCTGGCGGGTGCGCAGCGCGAGCGGGCGCTGCGTGAGTATTGGCGCGGTCAATATGATTTCATCGAGGCGGACAGCGTCGCAGCCGTGCTCGACCCCGCGACCGGCGACTATCGCCTGAGCCTGGCGGGCAAGGCGAAAATGGACTGGAGCAAGGGCTGGTACGAGACCGATGGCACGTCGATCGGCTATAAGGCCAACTTTACGCGCGAGCCCGGCCCGAACCGCGATGCGCCGTTCGCGGTACCCTATCCGATGTTCACGCGGATGACGCAGACGATCAAGCTGCCGGCGAGTTTTTTCGGAGCAAGCAAGGACAGCAGGCTGAAAGCCGATGCCGACCGGACCGTTGCGGGAATCGAGTATAAGCGACGCGGTACACGTGACGGCAACGCGATCACGATCACCGCCAGCACGCGGTCGATCGCCCCGGAATTTGCGTTCGTGCAAGCGCCCGCCGCACAGGCGGCATTGCGCGAACTGGCCGATCAGACGGTCTACGTCATGCGTCCCGCGACCTTCCAACCAAATGCCGCCGATCTGGCCGCAATGCTGGCGACGACGCCAACGACGGCGGGGGCATTCTTCGATTGTGGGCTGACTTTGTTGCGCAGCCAACGCTACCCCGAGGCGATCGGCGATTTCGACCGGTCGGCGGCGCTCGATCCGCGCAACGCCTTTCCAATCGCGAATCGTGGGATCGCGCGTTACTGGAACCGCGACTTGGCGGGAGCGACCAAGGATTTCGACGCCGCTGCCGTGATCGATCCGCGTAATCCCGTGCTGTTGCGCGGGCGCGCAATGGCCGCGGGCCAGAAGGGTGATTTCCGCGCGGCGGTAGCTTTCTTCACCGAGTCGCTCGCGGTCGACCAGTCGAACAGCTTTGCTTTTGGCGCACGCGCTCAGGCAAACAGGCAGCTGGGCAATGTCGACGCAGCGCTGGCCGATGCTGCGGCCGGGCTGAAGCTCGAGCCCACGAACGTCGAGCTGTATCTGCTGCGTGCGAACCTTTTTCGCGCTCAGGGAAAGAACGATGCCGTTGCGATCGAGGCCGACGCGCTGGTCACCGCCAACCCTGGCAACAGCTATGCGCAGGTCGCCGCTGCAAAGATGCTCATGCGGATCGCCCGTCCGACAGAGGCGATGCGGCTGTATGAGCGCGCGCTGGCGATCAAGCCGGAGGCGTATATCTACGTGAACCGAAGCGAGACGCGTCCCAAGACCGACGTGGCAGGTCGGCGGGCCGACCTCGATGCAGCGCTCAAGCTCGATCCGGGCTTCACGACTGCGCTCGTCGCTCGCGCGCTACTTGATAGTGATGCAGGCGCTTACGGAGCGGCAGTTGCGGGGCTGACCGCCGCGCTTGCGACGCAACCGGACCAGTTGTCGCTCCTCAACCAACGCGGAATGGTCTTTACGCGAGCGGGCGATCGCGCGCGTGCTGCTGTCGATTTCGCTGCCGCACGACTGGCCGCCAAGGGCAGCGCGTCGCGCTTGAACGACCTATGCTACGAAAAGGCGATGGCCGGGGTGGCGCTCGAGGCGGCGCTCGTCGATTGCGATGCGGCAGTTGCAAAGGAACCGAACGATCCGCCGATCCTCGACAGCCGGGCGTTCGTACTGCTGCGCCTCGGCCGACTTGATGCCGCGATTGCCGATTACGATCGCGCCATCGCCATTGGCCCGGCGATTGCTCAGGTGCTTTACGGCCGCGCCCTTGCCTGGGCGCGTAAGGGCGAAAAGGGCAAGGCGAGTGCCGACGCCACCGCCGCGCGAGCGATCGTCCCTGATATCGCCGACAGATTCAAAGACTTCGGCATCGACCCTATCCTGTGATCGCCACGGGACTGCTCGGCGGATCGTTCAATCCGGCGCATCGCGGACATCGCACCATCAGCCTGGCCGCGATCGAGGCGCTGGGGCTGGCCGAATGCTGGTGGCTCGTCTCGCCGGGCAATCCGTTGAAGCCCGCGGTGGGGATGGCCCCGCTGGCCGCGCGCCTGTCGAGTGCCCGTCATGCCGCGCGCCGCGCGCCGATCCGCGCGACCGACGTCGAGTCGCGGCTGCGCATGCTTTATTCGGTCGACACCGTCCGCGCGCTCGTACGACTTTATCCCAATCGACGATTTGTGTGGATCATGGGGGCCGACATTATCGGCGAGTTACACCGCTGGCATGACTGGCGCAGGCTGGCAGCGAGTGTCACCATTGCGGTGGTCGTGCGTCCGGGTTATATGGGATTGGTCGGCGCAAGCCCTGCGGCGACGTGGCTCAGGCGGTTCGTCCGACCCCTGCGTCGCCGGGAAGACTGGACGCGGTGGACCCATCCCGCGCTCGTGATCATACCCTCACGGCCCGATCCCACTTCCGCCACGGCACTGCGTGGCATCGATCCCGATTGGCATCGTTACTCTCCAGTCAAACTCGCGCGGCCGCGGCCGCGTTTTCCATAAAGGAATCTCTTTGCCCGTAACCGCGCTTCGCGACCCCGCGCCGCTCCCCCAGCCCGAAGCCGATGCCGCCGTCGAGGCGCTGCACGCGGCGATCCTGAAATCGCTCGACGACGATCAGGCGGTCGAGACGATCACGATCCCGCTAGAAGGCAAGTCGACGATCGCCGATCACATGGTGATCGCGAGCGGCCGATCGACGCGTCAGGTCGCGTCGATGGCGGCCAAGATTGCTGAAAAGGTCAAGGCGCTGACCGGGCGCGGGCCACGGATCGAAGGCTTGGCGACCGCCGACTGGGTGCTGATCGACGCCGGCGACGTCATCGTCCATCTGTTCCGTCCCGAAGTGCGCAGCTTTTATAATCTGGAGCGCATGTGGGCGTTCGGCGACGCGCCGTCGGGGCCGACGACGCATTGAG
>JAYTAR010000182.1:0-4464 GCA_043737455.1 Sphingomonadales bacterium
CTGGTGGCCCTGGCGCGTGGCTACGCCGAATGGGCGCGCGTGCCAGTGTGGTGTGGGCGCACCTCTCGACCATCGTCGTCGCGCTCGTGCTGACCCCGGTCATGCTGCTGCGGCGGCGTGGCGATCGTTTTCACCGCCAACTTGGCTGGGTCTGGGTCGGCGCGATGCTTTCGACCGCGCTGATCAGCCTTGGCATCCGCAATGCGAACGATGGCGGCTTCAGCTTCATTCACATTCTGTCGGTATGGACCTGCATCCAAGTGCCGCTGATCGTCCTGAATGCACGAAGGCACCGCGTGGCGGCGCACCGGAGCGCGGTTCGCGGCATGGTGACCGGCGCGCTCCTCATCGCCGGGTTCTTCACGTTCCCGTTCAACCGATTACTTGGCCAATGGCTGTTCTCGTGACGAGCAGTAATCAGACGAGCTTCCCCGGGTTCATGATGTGCAGCGGGTCGAGCGCCTGCTTGATCGCGCGCAGCGTCGCCATGCGCACCGGATCGGACAGGCGTGCGAGTTCGGCGCGCTTCATCTGACCGATACCGTGTTCGGCCGAGATCGAGCCGCCCGCCGCCACGACGAGGTCGTGAACCATGCGACTTGCCGCCGCACCCGCGCCCGCGCGCCATGCGACCGGATCGACCCCAAGTGGCGCGCGAACGTGGAAATGGACGTTGCCGTCACCCAGATGGCCAAAGCCGCTTGCCTGCATGCCGGGGAACGCTGTTTCGACCGCGTGCGCGGCGTTGATCATGAAATCGGGCATCGCGGCGACCGGGACCGAGATATCGTGCTGCATCGCCGGTCCGGTCGACCGTTCGGCTTCGGAAATCGAGTCGCGTAAATGCCAGAGCGCCTTAGCCTGACCCTCGTTCGCAGCAAGTACGGCATCGGCGACCAACCCCGCAGCATACGCATCGGCGATCAGCGCTTCGAGCAGCGCGCCCGCATCGGCGTCTGCCACCAGTTCGACGAGAACATGCCAGGCATGGCGTGCGCTCAGCGGCGCACGTGTCCCGGGAATATGCGCGAGCACGGCGGCAAGGCAGTCTTCGGGCACGATTTCGAACCCCTCCACTGCGTCGGTCGCGCGTTGAAGGCGGCGCAGCAGCGCAAGCGCGAGTTGCGGTGAGGCGACGCCGAGCCACGCGACCGCGCGGTCGCGTACGGCAGGCGCCAGTCGCAACGCCGCCGCGGTCACGACGCCCAAAGTCCCTTCCGAGCCGATCAGCAACTGATCGATGTCGTAACCGCGATTATCCTTTTTCAGCACGTCGAGCCCGTGCCACACCGATCCGTCGGGCAACACCGCCTCGACGCCCAACGTCAGCGCACGCATCGTTCCCCAGCGCAGCACTTGCGTGCCACCCGCATTGGTCGCGACCAACCCGCCGATCGTCGCACTCCCGCGCGCGCCCAGCGTCAATGGAAATCGCATGCTCTGCGCCGCCGCCGCCTCGTGCAGCACCTGCAAGATCACACCCGCCTCGACGACCGCGACGCCCGCCTCGGCGTCAAGATGGCGGATGCGCGATAGTCGGCGCAGCGAAAGCAGCACCGCCGATCCGTCGGGCGGTGGCGTCGCTCCCCCGACCATGCCGGTGTTGCCGCCCTGCGGTACCAGCGGTACGCCGTGCGCAGCGGCGCGCGCGACGACCAGCGCGACTTCGTCGGTCGTAGCGGGTGAAATGAGCGCGGCGGCAATCCCGGTGTAACGCCCGCGCCAGTCGGTCGCCCACGGCGCGATCGTGGCGCGCTCGGTCGTGACACCGCGCTCGCCAAGCACCGCTCGCACCTCCGCGATGAACTCGTCGACTTGCCCGCGTTTCAAGATTAATCGCCCGTTCAATCCGATGCTGCCACCGCCGCCGTCGATGACGAAAGTGCTCGCTTGACCCTGTTCGCCTACGCCTTGCTCTCGGCGACGACAAGCTTGGCGCTAGCGCCAGTCGACCCTGTCGACTTCGCGCAACTGACGATTCGCCAACGCATCATCATCCGTGTCCCCGCCGCGCGGCCCGAGCCGCCACCACGGCTTTTGCGCTGGCGCGAGCGGCGCGGTCCCAAATGCTTGCCCATGAACACCGTCGGCGGCGCCGCGATCGTCGAGGCCGACAGCGTCGACCTGTATTTGCGTGGCGGTATAAAGATGCGCGCCAAGCTCGACGAGGCCTGCCCCGCGCTCGATTATTATTCGGGCTTCTATATTTCGCCGACGAAGGACGGGATGATCTGCGCCGACCGCGATGCGATCCGAACCCGCGCGGGGGGGACGTGCGGCATCGACCGTTTCCGCACGCTGGCGGTCGATCGTTGACGAGGCAGCTGAAGGGGTGGCTGACGGGGCAATGCCTTGACTTTCGCGGCGCTGCCGCACACGGCGCAAGGCCTGCCTGAAAGCCGATTTACACGATGAGTTTTGCCGACCTCGGCCTTTCCGACGAACTGCTGCGCGCGATCGACGATTCGGGCTACACCGAACCGACTCCGATCCAGGCGACCGCGATCCCGAGCGTCCTGATGATGCGTGACCTGATCGGTATCGCGCAGACTGGCACGGGCAAGACCGCAAGCTTCGTGCTGCCGATGATCGACATCTTGGCACAGGGACGCAGCCGCGCGCGGATGCCGCGCAGTCTGATCCTCGAGCCGACGCGCGAGCTCGCCGCGCAGGTCGCCGAAAATTTCGAGAAATACGGCAAATATCACAAGCTTTCGATGGCATTGCTGATTGGCGGCGTGTCGATGGGCGACCAGCAATCGGCGCTTGAAAAGGGCGTTGACGTGCTCATCGCCACTCCCGGCCGCCTGATGGACTTGTTCGGGCGCGGCAAGATCTTGCTGACCGGCTGTTCGTTGCTCGTCATCGACGAGGCCGACCGCATGCTCGATATGGGATTCATCCCCGACATCGAAGAGATTTGCACCAAGCTGCCCGCGACGCGGCAGACTTTGTTGTTCTCCGCGACCATGCCGCCGCCGATCAAGAAGCTTGCCGATCGCTTCTTGTCGAACCCGCGAACGATCGAGGTTGCACGGCCTGCGAGCGCCAATCTGAACATTGAAGCGCGGCTCGTCGAATGTTCGGCGCGCGCGAAAACCGATACGCTGATCGACCTGTTGCGCGCCGACGACATGACGACCGCGATCGTGTTTTCGAACCGCAAGACGACGGTGCGCGACTTGGAACGGGCGCTGAAACGCGCCGGCTTCAAGGCGGGCCAGATTCAGGGCGATATGGAACAGGCCGAGCGCATTCGCGAACTCGACCGGTTCAAGAACGGCGAAATCAGCGTGCTCGTTGCGAGCGACGTCGCCGCGCGCGGGCTCGACGTGAAGGGCGTTAGTCACGTCTTCAACTATGACGTGCCATGGCATCCCGATGATTACGTCCACCGCGTCGGTCGCACCGGTCGCGCAGGCGCTAAGGGCAAGGCGTTCACGCTCGCGACCCCCGACGATGCCGAAGCGGTCGCGAACATCGAAAAGCTGACCGGCACGAAGATCGAACGCGTCGCGAGCGCAGCCGCGCCTGCGGTTCGCGAAAAGGCGAAGCCCGCACCTTCGACGGAAGATCGTCCTGCAGCGCCCAGCAAAGCGCGCGCGCGGTCGGAACCTCAGGCTGCTGCGACGCCAGCGCCCCAATCCGCTCGCTCGCCCCAGCCTGGCCCCTCGCCCCAGCCTGCCCCTGCCCCCGCTCCCCGGCCCGCCCCTGCGCAGTCAGCCGCACGGGTCAGCGTGGACGAGCCCGACGAAGGGTGGAACGGCCCACTCCCCGATTTCCTGGGTGTGAAGCTCGGAGCGTAAAGTTGCGGATCGCGATGCTCGCGCCGATATCATGGCGCACTCCGCCACGTCATTATGGGCCGTGGGAACTGGTGACGAGCCTGCTGACCGAAGCACTGGTCGCGCGCGGGATCGATGTCACGCTGTTCGCGACGCAGGACAGCCTGACCGCAGCGAAACTCGACGCGGTCGTGCCTGCGCCTTACTCCGAAGACCCTGCGATCGATGCGAAGGTCTGGGAATTTCGCCACCTCGCGCATCTGTTCGAACAGGCCGATCGGTTCGATCTGATCCACAATCAGGCCGATTTCCCTGCGCACGCCTTTGCAAATCTCGTCGCGACGCCGATCGTAACGACGATTCACGGCTTTTCCTCGGATCGCATCCTGCCGATGTACGCGCCGTATCAGGACCGCGTGCATTTCGTCGCGATCAGCGCGGCCGATCGGCACCCTGCGCTCCGTTATGCGGCGACGATCCATCACGGCATCCCGCTCGGTGACTTTGCCTTCGACGCGCAGGGCACTGACGACCTGCTGTTCTTCGGGCGCATCCATCCCGACAAGGGCGCCGCGCACGCGATCGCGCTCGCCCGTGCGGCGGGGCGGCGGCTCAACCTCTACGGCATCGTGCAGGACGCCGACTATTACGCGCGTGAGGTCGTACCGGCGCTCAGCAA
>JAYTAR010000183.1:0-4460 GCA_043737455.1 Sphingomonadales bacterium
ACATTTTATGGTCTGCCGGTGAACGAGGCACGCGTCACGCTGGTTCGGGACGATGTGATGGTGCCCGAGCAACTGGCAGGCGTGGTGCCATTTCACGCAGGGGAATCGGTGAAATGGCGGTTCGAAAGGTAGTGGCCGACGCGCCTAGAACGGGACCCAGTTCGCCTTTTCGCGAAACTTCATATAGCCGATGTTAACGCCCGCGCGCAGTCCGACGCCAAGGCGTACGGGGATGAGGACGACGTTACCGCGCCGCAGGTACGTCGCCGCAAAACCGCCGACGAAATAGGCGCGGCCTTCGGCCTGCGGGTAGCGCCGATAGAGATCCTGCGTGTCGTATAGGTTGTAGACGAGCGTGAACACGTTCGCCGCATCGCCGCCAAGGTCGAAACCGATCGAGGGTCCGGTCCAATAGACCGGTCGTTCGCCCTCGATCTTATGTCGCAACGTCCCCGATCCGTATCGGACGCCGATCGCGACCGCGAATGCCGCCTCGCGTCCAACAATATAGCCGACGGGCTCGCCTTGGTCGGCAAGGATGCGCTCCATGATGCCGCCTAGCCCTGCCGCGCCCTTGCCGAACACGCCTTCCGCGGCACCGATCAGGTCGTCCCGGCGAAAAGTCGGGCCTTTTTGCTGAGCCAGCGTCGATGCGGGTGGCACCGTGGGGGGTGCATCGCCAACTGCATTGCTTGCGTCGGTGGTATCTTCAGTCGGCGGCGGTTTGACTACGGTGCCGCGTTCTCCGGGAAGCGGCGTCGTGTCGCTCTGTGCCGCACTGGTCGGGTCCACGGTGCGGACCTGAGCCGACGAAATCGTACTGGTTGCAAACAGCGCGAAGCCAACGATCATTGATGTAAAGCGCATTGCCGACCCCACCCAAGCCCTCGGGAACACCTTAGACGCGCGCGCCACCGTTCCTGCAATGAACCACGCGTCGAACCGAGTCGATTTCACGCCCGAACGAGTCGCGGTTGATCGCGCAGGCCAGCGTGCGTATAGCGCATCGTGCCGCCAGTCGGAGACGTGGGTGAGTGGCTGAAACCAACGGTTTGCTAAACCGTCGTAGCGGGTAACCGCTACCGCGAGTTCGAATCTCGCCGTCTCCGCCAAAAATTACGATTTCAATCATTTTATATGACACAGCCCGTGCAATGCCGACGTTGGTCCCCCCTTTCTGCGCGGCTTAGTGTTGACCTAGGCGCGTGCTAACAAGCGCTCAGCTTCAATAACGAGCGAATTGCGGGCGGCGGTGGGCTGTTTCCGTAACCGGCATCGGTACAGGAGCGAGCAAGATAGTATCGATCGGGCGTAATTCTCTGTGATTAGCCTGGCCACACCGACGGGAGCAACAGCGAATATTACCAGACACTACCAGTTTCCGGCTCAAACGATCGGCTCTGAATAAGGCATTTGGCTGGTCCTGGCCTCTCAGCGCAGTAACCTTGGCCGCTAGCCCTTCATGCGATTTTTCCCAAATTCGGCCGTAATGGTAGGGCGGACGCGGTGGTCGCACCTCTCAAATAGAGAGACATAATGATCGGACAGTGATCCGCGCGGGTGCCGGCCGCCGAAGACGTGCCGTAGGCTTTACATTCAACCCCGATTCACTGAGATCTACTTCTCGGAATTCAGTGTCATTTTGATAAATATCCTTCCGGGCATCGGCCAGATGCGCCCAACGGCGCAGATGGGCAGGCAAGCAGCCCGTTGAAGTTGCAGCTGAGCGAGGGGCCGCAAAAGAAGCGAATCGCCCATGCGTCATGCGGTCTCATTGGGCGCCTCGCGCCCACCATGTGGCCCGCATTCCACGGACGCCGTCCGCATCCATCAGGATCGAGATCAGATACTCCTATGACACGACCTCCTCGGCTTTGATGGCCGAAGAGCATCATATCGCGCCGTGCGGAGTCGGGCCGAATGCGGGGATGCAGTACTGACCAACCCTCCAAGCTTGGCGAGGTAGATGAAGAACACTGTGGCTGTCATGCGCGCTCGATCAGGTTAGCGGATAGCAGTATCCTGATGATCTGAATACCTTATTCATGTCATCTCGGATGGAACAAATCTGCATGCATGGGTATCAATGGTCCGCGACCTTTGCGGGCGAGGAGCAATCGATGAGCGTGGCGTTTCGCCGGGAAAGCAACGAGGAGTATGTCGGACTCAAGTTCGCGGTGCCAATCCCGCCCCGCCACAACCTCGTGACCGCGCACGGCAAGGTGCTGATCGACGCGCGCGTGACGGCGCTCGAACAAGCGGGAGCCGCAGCGATCGACGAAGCCGCGACCGAGCCCGGCCGCCTGTCGTCCACGGCGCCACTCGCACGCGCGCTGATGGGTGCCGAGCCCGGCGACCTTCTGCCGTTCGGTGGTCGCGAAGACGCGATCGCGATCCTTGCGGTGCCGACCGAGCCACTGCCGTGACGGCCGGCCATGCGACGGTCGGCAGCGACCGCTTCGACGCGATCGTGCTCGGCGGCGGCGCGGCCGGGTTGATGTGTGCTGCGCAAGCCGCAAAGCGCGGACGGCGCGTGATCGTCGTCGAGGGCGCCGACCGGCCGGGCAAGAAGATTCTGATTTCGGGCGGTGGTCGCTGCAACTTCACCAACCTCAATGCCAGCCCTGCGAATTTCATTTCAGCCAATCCGCACTTCGCGAAGTCGGCTCTTAGCCGTTACAGCCCGCCTGACTTCCTCGCGCTCGTCGAAGCGCATGGCATCGCGTGGCACGAAAAAACGCTAGGCCAGTTGTTCTGCGACGGCTCGGCACGACAGATCGTCGACATGCTGCTGGCGAAAATGGCGGCCAGCGACGCAGCGTTGATATGCGGTGAGGCAATCACCGACGTCGGCCACGCGGACGGCCAGTTTCGCGTCACGACGACCGGCCGCAGCATCGCTGCGCCGGCGCTGGTGATAGCGACCGGCGGACCGGCCATCCCTAAACTCGGGGCCACGGGCTTTGCCTACGACCTCGCGCGCAAGTTTGGGCTGAAGGTTGTGGAGCCGCGCCCCGCGCTCGTGCCGCTGACACTGCCGGGCGAGGAAGCGCTGTTCAAAGAGCTGTCGGGCGTAGCGGCGCCGGTTACCGCGCGGGCCGGCACCACCGCGTTTAGCGAAGCCGCGCTGTTCACACATCGTGGCCTGTCCGGCCCCTCGATCTTGCAGATATCCTCCTACTGGCGGCCGGGACAGTCGATCGCGATCGACTTCCTGCCCGACCACCCGCAGGGTTGGCTGGCCGAGGCGAAGCGCGCCGCGCCGCGTGCCAGCGTCGGTACGCTCGTCAGGGAAGCCTTGCCCGCACGACTGGCCCTAGCACTGTGCGAACGTCTCGGACTTGATGGACGGCTCGCCGACCAGACCGACGCGCGACTGCGCGAGGCCGAAGCGAAGCTCAGCCACTGGCAGTTCACCCCCAACGGCACTGAAGGCTTCGCAAAGGCCGAAGTGACCGTCGGCGGGATCAGCACCGCCGGGCTGTCGTCGAAAACAATGGAAGCCAAAACCGTTCGCGGCCTCTATGTCGTGGGCGAAGCCGTCGACGTGACCGGCTGGCTCGGCGGATATAATTTCCAATGGGCCTGGGCCAGCGGATGGGTCGCGGCGCAGTCAATCTGAACACCCGCGCCCCACGATCGCGGCCCGCAGACGGATATAAGATGCCTTTCTCACACCTCCCGCCCGCGCTGGGCACTGCCCTGTCCGAACGCGGCTATGCTGCCCCCACCCCGGTCCAGGCCGCCGTCCTCGAGCCGGGCGCCGCGGGGCGTGACCTCCTCGTCTCGGCGCGTACCGGTTCGGGCAAGACCGTCGCGTTCGGCCTCGCGATCGCGAACGATCTGCTCGGCGAGAGCGGCACTGTCGAACCAGGGGTCGAGCGCCGGACGGCACCGCGTGCGCTGGTGATCGCACCGACGCGCGAACTGGCGCTGCAGGTCAGTCGCGAGCTGACCTGGCTTTACGCAGGCGCGGGCGGCAGGGTCGCGACCTGCGTCGGCGGCATGAACCCGTCGCAGGAACGCCGTACGCTGTCGGCGGGCGCGACGATTGTAGTCGGCACGCCCGGGCGGCTGCGCGATCACCTCGAACGCGGCTCGCTCGATCTGTCAGCACTGGCCGCGATCGTAATCGACGAAGCTGACGAAATGCTCGACATGGGCTTTCGCGAGGAGCTCGAGGAGCTACTCGACGCGGCGCCGCCTGAGCGCCGCACGCTGATGTTCTCGGCGACGATCCCGCGGCCGATCGAGGCAATGGCGCGGCGCTACCAACGAGGCGCACTGCGCATCTCGACGGTCGGCGATGATCACGGGCACGGCGACATCGCCTATCAGTGCGTGACGGTGCCGCCGTCCGAGATCGAGAACGCGGTCGTCAACCTGCTGCGCTATCATGAGGCAGAGACGGCGATGCTGTTCTGCGCGACGCGCGACAACGTGCGCCACCTTCACGCGAC
>JAYTAR010000184.1:0-4458 GCA_043737455.1 Sphingomonadales bacterium
GGGCTCGGCTGGCGCACCCTCTTCGATCATGTCGTTCTGCGCGTCGAATTCTTGCGTCATGCCATCAATCTCGTCAAACTTTGTGCGGTGAAATCCACCATCGGCACGACGCGCGCGTAATTCAACCGTGTGGGGCCGATCACGCCGACGACGCCGACGACGCGCCCGTCGCGTCCGTGATAGGGCGCGGCTATCACCGACGACCCCGACAGCGCAAACAGCTTGTTCTCGGCGCCGATGAAGACCTTTGCCGCCACTGCGTCGCGCGCGGAGCCCAGCAATTGCGCGATCGCTTCCTTGCCCTCGATCTCGTCGAGCAATTGCCGCACGCGGTCGAGGTCGGCCATCGCGACATCGTCGATCAGATTGGCCGCGCCGCGCACGATCAGCACCGGGCGCGCCGCCCCGTCGTGCGACCACATTGCGAGGCCCCGTTCGACAAGGTCGCGCGCCGCGCTGTCCAGAGCAGCCTGTCCACTTTGCAGCTCGGCGGTAATCCTTGTCTGCGCGTCGGCCAGCGTCAGCCCCGACAGCCGCGCCGACATATAATTGCACGCCTGCGTCAGCGCGGCGCCGTCCATCGCCTCGGGCAGCGCCACCACGCGGTTTTCGATCGACCCGTCGTCGCCGACAAGGACCGCGAGTGCTTGCCCCGGCGACAGCGGCACGAAGGCAAATTGCCGGACGCGCGTCTCACGCGGCGGCACGAGCACGAGCCCCGCGCATGCCGACAGCCCCGACAGCGCGGTCGTGGCCGCGGCCAGCGCGTCCTCGACCGGGCCACCCGTCACCAACCGCGCCTCGATGACCGCGCGCTCCTCGGCCGTCGGATCGCTCGCCTGCATCATGCCGTCGACGAACAACCGCAACCCGCTTTCGGTTGGCATCCGCCCCGCCGAGACATGCGGATGCGCGAGTAGTCCGGCTTCCTCCAGATCCTGCATGACGTTGCGGATCGACGCCGGTGACAGATTGAGCCCCGACAGTTTCGAGATCGTCCGCGAGCCGACCGGCGTGCCCGAATCGAGATACGCCTCGACGACGACGCGGAACACGTCGCGCGCGCGGCTCGTCAATTCTTGTACGGGCGCACTCATGGACGCAAGGTGACGATCACCGTCGACGCGACAACACGAGCAGCCCGACGCCGACGGTCGCGAGCAGGACGCCCCACAATGCCCAGATGCGTTGGTCGACCATGAAGCTCGACGCCGGCCACCTGACGAGACCGCTACCCTGGCCGATCCACAACAGACCCATCAGCACGGCCACGACGCCGACGATGATATAAACATTCTTCATATGCTTTCCCCTGCTGGCGATTGCCGCCCTGCGCCGCTAGATGGCGGCTTTCGCCGATAAAGGACAGATAAATGCGCCCCAGCGGCCGCGCCCCCGACCAGATGCGTGACATCAGCATCGAACCCGGCTTCACCAAACATGCCGAAGGGTCGGTGCTGATCGGGTTTGGCGACACGCGCGTGCTGGTGACCGCGAGCGTCGAAGAGCGCGTGCCTCCATTCCTGCGTGGCAAGGGCGAGGGCTGGGTGACGGCTGAGTATGGCATGCTTCCTCGTGCCACGCATACCCGCGGCTCGCGTGAGGCGGCCAAGGGCAAGCAGTCTGGACGAACGCAGGAGATCCAGCGGCTAATCGGACGCTCGCTGCGCAGCGTCGTCGACATGAAGGCATTGGGCGAGCGTCAGATCAGCATCGATTGCGACGTCATTCAGGCCGACGGCGGCACGCGCACCGCGTCGATCTCGGGCGCGTGGGTCGCGCTGCGCCTCGCGATCGACGGACTGCTGCAGAGCGGCAAGCTGACGACCGATCCGATCGCCGCGCAGGTCGCCGCGATCAGCTGCGGCATCTATGAAGGCACGCCGGTACTCGACCTCGACTATATCGAGGACTCGAATGCGCAGGCCGACGCCAATTTCGTGCTGCTGGGCGATGGCAACATCGCCGAAGTGCAAGCGACCGCCGAAGGTGCGACGTACGACGAAGAGGCACTGCTGCGTCTGCTGCGGCTAGCTCGGATCGGGTGCGCGGAAATTTTCGCGGCGCAAAAGCGCGCGGTGGGACGTTAATGACGAAATACGAAGCAACGATCACTAAACATCCGTCTGATATGATCGAACTGCTTCGATATCGATCGGTCCGGAGGTCGTTCGGGTCTGCATCGGTTATGATCGGCGGCGTGATTTTAGCTTATCTGATCGAGCTAGAAATCGCTCGCTTATTGCTCATCGCCGGTATCTTTGGCCTGATCGCAATCGGTGCACAACATTATTACTCCGTCCCCAGATTAGCGCGTCGCGTGTTCCAAGAACAGCCGACACAGGCAGGACCATTTACTGTTGAAGCAGATCACGAGCAGTTTACATTAACATCTGACCGAGGCGTTTTTCGATTGCGTTGGGACGAGTTAGTTAGGTGGTACGAAACACCGAACATCATTGCGATGTATGTAAATAGCTACTCGGCTATCCCACTTCGGAAGTCACAAATGTCAGCCGCTATGGTATCGTTCTTGCGCAGCCAACTTGTCGCATCCGGGTTGTCGAAGCCCAACACGCTACGGCGGAAACCATGACTATCAAACTCGCTCCCGGCCCGCTCGTGATTGCGTCGCACAATGCGGGTAAGGTGCGCGAAATCCGTGCGCTGCTCGAACCCTTCGGCATCGAGCCCGTGTCTGCAGCGTCGCTTGACCTGCCCGAACCCGATGAGACCGGCACGACGTTTGCCGCCAACGCGCTGCTCAAAGCGGTCAGCGCGGCGGACTTGTCCGGACTTCCCGCGCTCGCCGATGACAGCGGACTGTGTGTCGAGGCGCTGGGCGGCGAACCCGGCGTCTACACCGCGAATTGGGCCGAAGTCGAAGGCGGCGCGCGCGACTGGATGCACGCGATGCGCACTGTCGAGGATCGGCTCGTCGCGCTCGGCCCCGACGTTTCGCGCGCGGCGCATTTCGTGTGCACGCTCGCATTGCGCTGGCCCGACGGCAGCGATGCACTGTTCGAGGGGCGCGTCGACGGCACGTTGGTGTGGCCGCCGCGCGGCGACCGAGGCTTTGGCTACGACCCGATGTTCGTGCCGGAGGGTCACGACCAAACCTTCGGCGAGATGGACCCCGACGCCAAGCACATGATCAGCCACCGAGCCGACGCCTTTGCCAAGCTGGTCGCGGCGGTCTTTTGAGCGCGCTGGCGCTCTACGTCCACTGGCCGTTCTGCGTCTCCAAATGTCCGTATTGCGACTTCAACAGCCATGTCCGGACAAGTGTCGACCAGGATGCCTGGCGCGCGGCGTTGCTCGCCGATCTGGCTTTCGAAGCGGCGCAGACTCCGGGGCGCACGCTCGGCTCGATCTTTTTTGGCGGCGGCACACCCTCGCTGATGCCGCCCGCGACGGTCGCCGCGCTGATCGACGCGGCGGCGCGTCACTGGCACATCGCCGACACGATCGAGATTACGCTGGAAGCGAACCCGTCATCGGTAGAGGCGGCGCGCTTTGCCGATCTCGCACGTGCCGGGATCAATCGTGCCTCGCTGGGGCTACAGGCGCTCGACGACCCGGCGCTCGACTTTCTCGGGCGCGCGCATGACGTGGTTACGGGCATAACCGCGCTCGACTTAGCGCAGTCGGCGTTTGCGCGGGTCAGCTTCGACCTGATCTATGCGCGCCCCAACCAAACCCCCGAGGCCTGGGAGGCCGAACTTGCCCGCGCGATCGGTTTCGGGACCGAGCATCTCTCGCTCTATCAGCTGACGATCGAGCCGGGCACGCGCTTTGCGACTTTGGTGCGCGAGGGCAAGCTTGCCCCGCTCGACGACGATCGCGCTGCCGACCAGTTCGCCGCAACACGCGCGCAGCTTTCGGCGGCGGGATTACCCGCTTATGAAATTTCCAATCACGCGCGCGCGGGTGCCGCGAGCCGCCACAATCTGACTTATTGGCGCTATGGCGATTATGCTGGGGTCGGCCCCGGCGCGCACGGGCGGCGCGGCGGCATGGCCACGGTGCGGCACAAGAAGCCCGAGAATTGGATGGCAGCGGTCGCGCGCCACGGTCACGGTATTCAGTCCGAAATGCCGCTTACAGCGCACGACCGCGCGACCGAAGCGCTTCTGATGGGCCTTCGCCTGACCGAAGGCGTCGATGTTGCGGCGATCGCCGAGAATAGCGGGGTGGCAGAACCAGTCGACGATGCCGCGGTCGATCGGCTGGTGGCGCTGAGCCTATTGGCGAAAAGCGGCACGCGGCTGCGCGCGACCGAAGCGGGATTTGGTGTGCTCGACGCGATCCTCGCCGAAGTGGTTGCCGACTGAACTAAAAGCCGCGCGGTGCCGGATCGACCACGCTGAAACCGCCCGCGCCGGCCGCTTGCACCTCGAGCGCGCGTTCGGCGATCCCATCGCGCCCGAAGCGGAACGCACCGTCGATACCGCTGAA
>JAYTAR010000185.1:0-1703 GCA_043737455.1 Sphingomonadales bacterium
AGCCCGACCAGCGCGACGATCGCGACCAGCAGCGCGATATTGATCGCGTGGCGCCCGGGCAACATGATCGGCTTGCCACCCATGTTGCCGTTGAGTTTCAGGAACGCGATCACCGAGCCACTGAACGTGATCGCGCCGATCGCGACGCCAAGCCCGAGTTCGATGCGGCTCGCCTGCGCGATGTCGGTCCCGCTCGCGTCGAGAATGCCGAACGCTGCCGGGTTGAGATATGCGGCGACGCCGACAAGCACCGCGGCCAGGCCGACGAGCGAGTGGAACGCCGCCACCAGCTGCGGCATGTCGGTCATCTTGATCCGCCGCGCGGTTACGATACCGATGACCGCGCCGAGCGCGATCGCGCCCAGCACCAGCGCGATCGTGAAGAGATCGAGCGGCAATTCATTGGCCTCGACGATCTCCTCGCTCAGCCGGTCGAGCCGCGGCACATGCGTCACCAGCGTCGTGACGACCGCGATCGCCATGCCGATCATGCCGAAGCGGTTGCCGCGCTGCGACGTCGAGGGCGACGACAGCCCGCGTAACGCCAGGATGAAGCAAACGCCCGCGATCAGATAGGCAAGCCCTACCCACGGGTTTTGTACGGCACGCTCCACGTTCAGCGGTCCTTCTTCTTGTACATCGCGAGCATACGCGCGGTGACGGCGAACCCGCCAAAGATGTTGATGCTGGCGAGCACGACAGCGAGCAGCCCCAGCCACCGCGCGCCCTCACCCGCCGCGCCGAGCACCGGCGCCGCCGCCGCGATCAGCGCGCCGACGATGATGACCGACGATACCGCGTTGGTAACCGCCATCAACGGCGTGTGCAGCGCCGGCGTGACCGACCACACGACGTAATAGCCGACGAAGCATGCCATGACGAAGATCGAGAGGATCGAAATAAAGTCCATATGGTATCCTTAAGCAGCTAGGCGGCGCGGCTGCGGCACCGCGCGACCCATTTCCTGTGCGCCCTCAATCCAGCAGGTGATGGCATCATAGGCGTTGGCGAGTGCTTCTTGCGGCGTCTCGCCGTCGGAGCGGCACCCCGGTAGTTCGGGTACAACGGCGGTAAAACCGCCCCCATCGGCTTGTGAAAGCGGCATGATATCAACCTCATACTCTTGCGGCTTCATCATACGTCTCCCCGTACGGTATCGATAAATCGAACGAGCTCACGAATATAGATTGGTTTGATTGGTCGTCTCGCCGGCAAAGTCAGAATTGTGGCGACTGCTGCGTGCTTCACCTTCCAATGCGATCCGCCACCACTAGGTGGCGACAAGTCAATGCCGAACGACCCGCAGACGCGCTCGACGTCGCCAATCTGCCAATCAGCGCGGGGATTTGCCCGCATCCGTTCAAGCAGCTTGTCAGCACCCGCCAATGCTCACGCCAACAACCGCGCATTTACCACAGCCCCGCCTTGCGTCAGGCGGATCGCGTCGCCGATTTCCTCGTCGAGCACGGGCCGTCCCGCATCCTTGTCCCAGAACGCCTGGATGAAGATGAACAGGTTGCGCGCGAACAGTGCCGAGGCGTCGGCGGCGATGCGTGAGGGGACGTTGCGGTGACCGACGATGCGGACGCCGTGCACGTCGGCGACCTCGCCCGCGACCGCGCCCTCGACGTTGCCGCCGCTTTCGACTGCCAAATCGACGATCACGCTGCCTGGCTTCATGCTCGCGATCTGCGCATCGGTGA
>JAYTAR010000186.1:0-1702 GCA_043737455.1 Sphingomonadales bacterium
CATTTCGCCCCCGGAGTCGCCTCATGTTAAGGCAACGTCCGTTACGATGTAAGCATTGCGCAGAGGTGGCGGCTTGGTCGCGTTTCATCGCTTAACGAGGCTGGAATGCACTGCGCGGATTTTAACCCCAAACCTTACCCAAACGACGTACTAATGTTTCCGTGCCGAGCGTAGGACACCGGGCGGTTGACTTGTGGAAGTGGTGGTGCCGCCTACAGGACTCGAACCTGTGACCCCCGCATTACGAATGCGATGCTCTACCAGCTGAGCTAAGGCGGCGCGGCCGTGCGCATATCAGCGCCGTGACGCAGCGGCAAGACGGGTCTAGCAACGCTTAATACGTTCGTAACCATCGTTGCTGCATGAACGTCGTGCCCTTGGTGGGGATTGGGGATCGTCGGCTGATGGATAGGCTTCAGGATTTTGCAGGCGAGACCGAGGTTCGCGACGACGCGGCGGTCGAGGCCCCGTTGCCGATCGTCTCGGGTGACGAGCGACGCATGCACGTGCGCGCGTACAACTATTGGGTGTCGCTGCTCGACGGACGCGCTTACCCCAGCGTCGACGACCTCGACCTCGACGCTTCGCGAGACTTCGGTCCGCACAGCGTGTTGCTTGATTTCACGCGCGATCCCGAATGTCCCGCGATCGCATGGCTTGGCGATCGGCTACGCACCGAGTGCAACCTGCCCGCCGATGTTGCGACGGTTGCCGACGTGCCGGCACGTTCGCTGCTTTCGCGGCTGACCGATCACCACCTGCAGATCATCGCCAATCGTGCGCCAATCGGCTTCGAAGCCGAATTCGTCAACGCGCGCGGCAACAATGCGATGTACCGCGGCATCCTGTTGCCGTTTTCTTCGGACACCGAGACGATCGACTTTATTTATGGCGTGATCAACTGGAAAGAGGTGGCGGCGCCCACAGTCACTCTTGCGCTGACCGCCGAAGTCGACGCAAGCCTTGCGACGCTCAGTCCACGCCCAATGACGCCGGTTTGGGCGGATGGTCCCAGCGCCGCCGTCATCCAAGTGTCGCGCGATCATGCGAACGCGACCGACGCGAGCGACTCCCCCGGTTCTCATGACGCACTAGCCGACTGTCTTGCAGCCGCGCGCGCCACGGTCGACGCCGCGCTCAGCGCCGATACGCGCAGTCGCGGCGCGCTGTACCACGCGCTGGCGCAGGCTTATGACTTCGCGCTGATGGCGAATGCGCGCGGCGATGAATATGGCGCGATCTTGAGCGAAGCGCGCATCGCGGTTCAGACACGCGCACCGATGACGCCCGTCGTTAAGCTGATCTTCGGGCGCGACTATGACAAGACCCGGCTGACCGAATTCGCCGCCGCGTTGACGTTTGCGCGCCGTCGCGGGTTGCCGAATGGCGGCATGAAGCTGTTCCTCGAAAACTTTCCTGGTGGATTAAAGGCAATCGTCGCCGCCGAACGGCGTGAACGGCGCCCCGAGGGGCGGCCCGAAAAGCCTGATGCGACGCGCGATGCCGCGCGCGCGCTGCCCGGACAGGCCTTGCTGAACCTGCCGGGCGACGACGAATTCGTCGTGCTCGTCGCGCGCCGTGTCGATGCTGGACGCGTTGCCATCATTGGGGTCGTGCCCGACGATCGGCCGTTGCTTGACCGGGCCTTACGCCAAATCGTCGAATAGCGGCGCGCTTTCTGTGGTTGAGAGGCGCGCGTCGA
>JAYTAR010000187.1:0-4450 GCA_043737455.1 Sphingomonadales bacterium
GTTTCGTTACGGGGGTGAGCCATGCAACCCGTCGCCATGTCGGGCATTGACCCTTTGCCTGCGCCGCTGCTTGCGGTGCCCAGCAACGGAGTTTGCTCATCATGAAGACTTTCACCTTTGCCGCCGCGCTGCTGATCGGCACCGCCGCGATCGCCCAGACTACGACGCCACCCACCGATACGACGATGCCGCAGCCCTCGGCGCCCGTCGGCGACACCACGACGATGCCACAGCGCGATAGCACGATGCCCGAAACCACGGCGCCGCGCGAGGGAACGATGAAGCGCGACGGCAATATGCGCCGTGATTCAAAGACTTCGCGCGATCCCAATATGGCGCGTGACCCTGCGATGACGCGCGACCCGAATATGGCCGCGCCACCGGCGACCGAAGCCCAGCCGATGCCACAGGGTCAGCCGATGCCACAGGGCCAGCCGATGCCGCAGGGGCAGCCGATGCCGCAGGGTCAGTCAATGCCACAGGGCCAGCCAATGGCGGACGCGCAAGGCACTGCGGCCACGGGAATGGCTTCGACCACAAGCTACCCGCGTTGTTCGCGCACTATCGTCGATCAATGTGTGCAGGGCAGAGCCCGCGAGCGTGACACCGCAAGGTCGCCTCGCTAAAACTTAGCCGAAGCACTCGAACTTATAGCGATGGCGTCCTGCTCAACTAAGCGGGGCGCCGTTCGCTTGTCAGCCTCCTTCCTCTGGAATTTCGTTCATGACCATCCGCTTTGACAATCGTGTTGCCATCGTCACCGGCGCGGGAGGCGGCTTGGGGCGTGCCTATGCACTCGAACTGGCACGGCGCGGTGCGAAGGTCGTGGTGAACGATCTGGGCAGCAGCCGCGATGGAACCGGTCATTCGGACGCCGCGCTGAAGGTTGTCGAAGAGATCGTGGCGATCGGCGGTGAAGCGCTGTCGAACGGCGGCAGCGTGACCGAGTACGACCAGATGGTCGCGATGGTCGCCGCAGCAAACGACAAATGGGGCCGGGTCGACATATTGATCAACAATGCCGGGATCCTACGCGACAAGAGCTTCGCGAAGATGGAGCCCGTTGACTTCGAACTGGTAGTCAAGGTTCATCTGATCGGCAGCGCGAACGTTACCAAGGCGGTTTGGGACATCATGCGCGATCAGGCCTATGGCCGCATCCTGATGACGGCGTCGTCGACGGGCCTGTTCGGGAATTTCGGCCAGACGAATTATGGTGCGGCCAAGCTCGGCCTCGCTGGGTTCACCAAATCGCTCTATTTGGAGGGCGCAAAATACAATATTCGCGTCAACACGCTTGCCCCCGTCGCGGGCACGCGGATGACCGAGGATCTGTTTCCGCCCGAAGCGTTCAAGGCGTTCGCACCCGAAAACGTCGTCCCGGCCGCGCTATACCTGGTCAGCGAAGACGCGCCGTCGAATGCGATCGTGGGGGCCGGGGCGGGCGCAGTACAGGCGGCCTTTGTCACGCTGACAAAGGGTGTACTGCTTCCCGAAGGCGAACGTACGCCCGAAGCGGTTGCCGCGGCGTGGGAGCGCATCGTCGATCGCGGCAGCGAGATCGTGCCACAGTCGGGCAACGAGCAATCGATGTCGATCTTGAAGCTCATGCAGGAGTAGGATGATGATGCGGACCGGTTTGATCGCAGCGGCACTTTTGACGGTGGGCGGCTGTGCGCCCGCCGCAATGTCGACATCGGCTCCCGTGATGGCGGTCGTCGCCACGGCAGCACTGAGCGACGAAAGCGGTCTGCCCAAAGGGCGCATCGCGATCGTCGACGTCGGGGACAAATTGCGCCTGACACTCGACGCGCGCGATCTGCCCCCGGGTCCACTCGCGTTTCACGTTCACGCCATTGGCAAATGCGAAGCCCCCGGCTTTACCAGCGCGGGACCGCATTGGAACCCAACAGGCCGTCAGCATGGCCGCGACAACCCGATGGGCGCGCACGCAGGCGACATGATGAATATCGCTGTGGGTGCCAATGGACGGGCGACGGCAACCGCCGACCTTGCCGGAACGCTTGCGCAATTGCTCGATGCCGATGGCGCATCGGTGGTCATCCATGCACAGGCCGACGATTACCGGACCGACCCTGCGGGCAGTGCGGGCGCGCGGATCGCGTGCGGGGTGATTACCGGGTCTTAGCGGGCGTGCGCTTGCCGCAGTGACAACACACAGATATCATTGAGCGATGACGTTCGATCGCATCACACGTGACCCGTCGGTAATGGGTGGTCGCGCGTGTGTGAGAGGGATGCGGGTCACCGTGGGTATGATTTTGGGACAGCTCGCCGCCGGGCGGACGGGTGACTCACTGCTTGCCGATTATCCCTATCTGGAAAACGAGGATATTCATCAGGCGCTGGGGTATGCGGCGTGGCGCGCGGACGAGCGCGAGGTTTTGCTGTCGGCTGCTTGAAGCTGATCGTCGACATCTTCAGCTAAACGACGATTTGCGTGTCGGCGCTCTGGTAACGGTCGAACCGATGCGGCAACGTCTTACCCTGCTGCCGCTCGTGAAGCGGCGTGACGAAGGGGACAGGGGTGGCCGCGACGATTGATGTACCGCTCGATCCGAAACGCGATCGGCTCGTCATTACCGCGTCGTCGCTCGGCACCGTGTTCGAATGGTACGACTTCTTCCTTTACGGCATTCTCGCGGCGATGCTGGGGAAACTGTTTTTCCCGACCGACAACCCGACCGCCGCGCTGCTTGCCAGCCTGGCGACTTTTGGCGCGGGGTTCGGCGTGCGACCGCTTGGCGCCTTATTGTTCGGATGGTTCGGTGACCGCGTCGGGCGTAAATATACGTTCCTCGTCACGATCACATTGATGGGCGGCGCCACAGCGGCGATCGGGCTGCTGCCGACCTATGCGACCGCCGGGATTTGGGCACCGGTCCTGCTGCTGTTGCTGCGACTGCTGCAGGGGCTCGCTCTGGGCGGCGAATATGGCGGGGCGGCGATCTATGTCGCGGAACACGCGCCCGCGCACCGGCGCGGTGAATATACCAGCTGGATCCAGGTCTCGGTCGTCGGCGGCTTCCTGCTGTGCCTCGCGGTCGTGCTCACATGCCGTCACGCGATGTCGAAGGAAGCGTTCGAGGCGTGGGGATGGCGCGTGCCGTTCCTTGCTTCGCTGCTGATGCTCGCGATCTCGATCTGGATCCGGTTGAAACTGAAGGAAAGCCCCGTCTTCAACGCGATGAAGGAAGCGGGCACGACGTCGACGAACCCGTTCCGCGACAGTCTCGCTTATCCTGGAAATATCGGGAGAATTTTCGTCGCGCTGTTCGGCGTAGCGGCGGGATTGAGCGTCGTTTATTACACGTCGCAGTTCGGAACGCTGTATTTCCTGCAGGGCACCGCGCGCGTGGGGGAGGAAGAAGCGCTGCTGTATATGGCGACGGGCGCGGTGCTCGCGGCGCCGCTCTACGTCGCGTTCGGCGCGCTGAGCGATCGGATCGGGCGAAAAAAGCTGCTGCTGCTGGGCTATGCGCTCGCGATGCTGCTCGTCTTTCCGCTGTTCCACATGATGGCCGACGGGGCGAACCCGGCACTGGGTCGCGCGACGGCAGCATCGCCGGTGCGGCTCGAACTGCCCGACGATTGCGACTTCAGCATCTTTGCCGCAAAACAGGCGGCGCCATGTGCCAAGGCGCTCGCTTATCTGTCGAAGCGCGGCATCGGGTACAGCAAGATCGAAGCGTATGATCCGGGCCATGTCGCATTGCTCGTCGGCAACCGCCGCGTCGCGGGCTTCGACGAAAAGGCCTATACCGCCGAGCTGATCGCGGCAGGCTATCCCGACAAGGCCGACCCGGCAGAAAAGCAGCCATGGAAGATCATCCTCGCGATCGCGGTGATGGTCGCACTTTCGGCGATGACTTATGGCCAGGTCGCCGCGATCCTCGTCGAGCTGTTTCCGGCAAAGATCCGGTATACGTCGATGTCGGTGCCCTATCACATCGGTACGGGGTATTTCGGCGGCTTCCTGCCGTTTATCTCGCAATATATCGTCGTCAGTACCGGCGATGCCTATGCCGGGCTGTGGTACACTGTCGGCGTCGTCGCGATGGCGTTTGTCGTGACGTTGTTCTTCCTGCCCGAAACCGCGGGCAAGCCGCTCGATGACGGGACGGGGTGATGGGGGTCGACGCCCACACTGGGCGTGACCTCGCGAGCACTTAGCGCGTGACGGCCGCGCTTCGCCTGCGTCGTGACGGCGACGCGCTGGTTGCAAACTGGCGCTGGCTGGCGGCGCGCGGCGGGCCAGCGGCGTGCGGAGCGGCGGTGAAGGCCGATGGCTATGGCCTGGGCGCGCGTTGGGCGGTCGATCGGCTGGCAGCAGCGGAGTGTCGCGATTTCTTCGTGGCGACGTGGGATGAGGCGGTCGCGCTAGGGCCGATGCCCGCGGGATGCGCGCTGTCGGTGTTTCACGGGGTGC
>JAYTAR010000188.1:0-4441 GCA_043737455.1 Sphingomonadales bacterium
GACGAAACCATCGGCGCGTGGGCGTTGATGCGTGCGCTGCGCCGGATGCGAGTCGGTGTGCGGGTCATCGTCGTGAGCGACGGCGCGGCATCGCATCAAGCAAGTCCGACATGGCCCCGCGCGCGATTGATCCGCGAGCGCCAGCGCGAAACGCGGCGGGCGCTGTGGCGCATCGGGATCGCTGCAGGCGCGATCCGCTTTCTCGGCCTTGCCGACGGGGCGCTCGACGCCGATGCCACGACCGGCAATCGCCTGCGCCGCGCCTTGGCGCGAAGCCCGAAGACGGCAGTGATCGTCGCGCCCGATCGCGGTGACGATCACCCCGATCACCGCGCGGTTGCGCGCGGTGTCGCCCACGCGGGCGGGTCGCGTCGGCAGCTGGCATACCGGGTCTGGACGGCAAGCAGCAGACGCCCTCTGCCCGACCACGCCGGGCTGACGGTACGCCATGGCGGGTTCGTCAAGCGCGCCGCGATCGCTCGCTATCGCACGCAGGCAGGAGCGATCCGTGATGATCCGCATGGCTTTGCGATGACGCGCGCGCAGATTGCGGGCTTTGCGCGACCGCTCGAACGCTTCGTGCGCGTACGATGAGCGCGCATTTTGTGCGCGTCCGATGAACGCGATCGGTCTCGACGGGTTCGACGCGATCTTTGCCGCCGATGGCGACCCGTGGCGGACGTTCACCAACCGCGACGAGGCCCGCAAGCGGCGCGCCATCGTCACCGCGCTTGGCCCCGACACGGCCGGGCGCATGCTCGAGATTGCGGCGGGGAATGGGTCGAACAGCGTCGCGCTCGTGCGCCGCGCGCTGAGGCTCGACGCGACCGAAGGGACGGCGGCCGGGACCGCGCTGGTCGGCGCGGCATTGCGCGACCGACCCCGGGCTTGCGTGCAACAGCTCGTGCTACCGGCGAAATTTCCCCGAACTACCTATGATGCGATCGTCGTGGCCGAGCTGCTCTACTACCTCGACGCGCAGGCACTGACGGCCGTGGCGCGTGACGTCGGCAGAGCGCTGCGTGGCGGGGGCCGCCTTGTCCTGGCGCACCATCGGATCGACTTCCATGATTTCGCGCAGCGTGCGGCGGGCATCCACGAACGTTTCCTTCACGCGACAGGGCGCGACTGGCGGGCGGGGCGCACGGTGCGAACGCAGCGCTGGATCGTGACCGGCTACCGCTCCTGAAGGCGGGGAAACAGCTCGACGAAGTTGCACGGCCGGTGGCGGCTGTCGAGTTGGGTTGCAAGGATGCCGTGCCAGCCGTCCTCGACTGCGCCGGTAGAGCCCGGCAGCGCGAATAGATACGTGCCGCGTACCACCGCTGCGCACGCGCGCGACTGGATCGTCGAGGTGCCGATCTTTGCGTACGACAGCCAACGGAACAACTCGCCAAAGCCGGGAATGTCCTTGCCCCCCAGCCGCGCCATCGCTTCGGGCGTGACATCGCGTCCGGTGACGCCGGTCCCGCCCGTCGACACGACGCAATCGATATCGGGATCGTCGACCCAGCCGTGAAATTGCGCAACGATCGCATCCACGTCGTCGCGCACGACCGCGCGGCGCACCAGATCATGCCCCGCGCCCGCGATCAGTTCGGCAAAGCGATCGCCCGAGCGGTCGTTATGCGACGTGCGCGTATCCGAAACCGTCAGCAACGCGATCCGGACGGGAAGGAACAGCAGGCGCTCGTCGATCACCGGTAGCTGATCGTGTTCGCACCCGGGAGGCCGGGGAAGCGTGGCCATTGCCCCTGCACGAGCGCCGCGCGGCTGACCGGCTTCACGCCCGATTTCTGCTGGTACATCCAATAATTGCGCAGCACGATCGTCACATAGCCGCGCGTCTCCCAATAGGGGATCGATTCGATGTAGAGCAGTGGGTCCTTCGCGCCCGCCGCATTGGCGTTCCAGCGATCGAGCGGCGCGGGTCCGGCGTTATAAGCAGCGATAACTTTTGGCAGCAGCCCGCCGGTTTGCGCCATGTCGCGGAGCTGTTCGATATAGCTCTGGCCATATTCCATGTTGGTCGAGGGGCGCGCGAGCGATCCCGACACGATCGTGCCCTTGCGCCGCGCAATATATTGCGCGGTTGCGGGCATCACCTGCATCAGCCCGCGTGCGCCCGCCGGGCTGACCGCGTTCGTCTGGAAGCGTGACTCCTGCAGCGCATGCGCGAAGACGAGTGCGCGGTCGACGCGCCAGCCGCCGTCGGGCGACCAATTGTCGGGCATCGGGTAACGCCCCGCGATCGTCGTGCGCGCGCCCGCCGGACCATTATGCGCGAGCCAGAGCTGCGTCTGTGGCAGTCCCATCTTGCCCGCGATCGCGGTCAGCGTGGCATGTTCGCTGACCGAGCCGATGCGCGCTTGCCAGCGGATCAGCGTGTCGGCGCGGTCGGTCTCGCCGATTTCGGCGAGCGCAAGCGCGGCGCGGACATTGGCATGGCTGGCGACCTGTCGCACCGCGCCCGCACCATCCTCGTCCTTCGCGCCCGACAGTCCCATCGCTCCCTGTGCGAGCATGCCGTAAAAGGTTTCCTCGAAACGCGCGGCGGCACGCAGTCGCGGCTGCACGAGATCGGGCTGGCGACGCACCATATCGGCGCGCGCGGCCCAGTAATGCCCCGCCGCGATCATTTCGGGATCGCTCGACCGGCGCGCGAGTGCCGCAAACGCAGTCGAAGCAGCGCTCCAATCCTTTTGACGCCACGCGGCAAGCCCGACGACCCAATCGGCCTGCGCCGCCCACGGACCGACCCCGGTCTGCGCGACGGTTGCGAGGCGACGTGCGTTGGCGTCGTCATCCTCGATAAAATACGACCAAGCGACGCGCTGGCGCCACTCGGTCACGCCTTCGGACGAGAGCATCGGCTCGTTGGCGACGAGAATCGCCTCCGCATCGGCGGGGCGATCGTCCTTGATCAGCTGGACGATCTGACGACCCATCGTCGACGCAGCGGCATCGCCTTCGGTGGCGGCAGTGCGCGTCCGGCGCGGCGAAGTGCCAAGCCAGTTCATCGCATTCGCATTGGGCAGCGCCGGCAGCATGACCGCGCCGCGTGCCGCCGCCAATCGCGCAAGTGCGGGGGCGTCGGGCGACTGCGGTGCGGCGGTCGCCAGCGCGGCCAGGGGGTCGGCCTCGGCACGCGGCGATCCCTTTCCCAAATAAAGCGCGGCTCGCGCCGTGACGTGCAACGGACCCTCTGCCATCGCATCCAGTTTCAAGGCTGCATCGGTCCAGCGGCTGGCGTCGAGATCGTCGAAGATCGCGCGGTACTGCGCCGCCGCATTGGGACCGAGTTGAACGGGGAGCGCGGCACGTGCGGCGGGCGACGTCGCCAAGGACATGTCCTGCGCATGCGCTGCGGCAAATGGCGACATCAGCGCGGCCCCGGCAAGAAGGAACATCTTCGTCATTGCGTCACTGGCTCCATCAGCATCTGCATCGTTTCCCACGTCTTTTTGCGAAACGGCTTCTCGCGTCGATCGCTTGCGGCTTCGCGGATCAGAATCCGTGGATGCACCGTTGCGATCACGTCCATAGTGGCCGCTTCCTGGTTAATGATATGTAACCTTCCGCCCGCCGCAATCTCGTCCATCCCGAGCACGGCACGGCTCGCCGCGCGGCCGAGCAGCCACAGCTTGGTGGGTGACGCGAGCGCGATGTGCCGCATCAGCACTGGCGCAAGTTCATCGACCAGCGCATCGTCGAGGCTGCCGGTCGCGGGACGCGCGGGGCCGATCGTCGCGAGATATATCGAGGCACGATCGCGTCCGATGGCGGCGAGCATGCGGTCGAGCAGCTGCCCCGCCTCGCCGCCGAGCAGCCGACCTGCCTCGACATCGCCCGCTTCGGGAACGTCGGTCACGATCATCACCCCACTTGCGGTGTTACCCTCAGGCGCGACGCGGCGGCGGGGCGGGAACGACGCCAGTGAACCAGTGTCGGTCATGAACCACTCGACGAACGCGGGCAGCGTGTCGGGCATCACCGCTACGCTAACGGGCGTGCTCATCAACGGCGGTGCTGCGACAAGCGCGCGTGCCGACGGTGCCGCCCCGTCGTCGAGCCAGCGCCGCGGTTCGTCGTCGACAAGAACGTCGACCCCGGCGTCACGCCACCATCCGATCGCCGTTTCGGCGACCGCCCAGGTGTCAGAATCGATGGCACTTCCCACATAAGGGGTAGAGACGGCGGTTGACGGTTGCGTCAATGATGCGGCACGCGCGTTATGACGAGACGTGAACCAAGCGCGGCAGGATGCACGCGCGCCAAATCGAAGCGGGCAAGAATGACGACGCGCGAAGCAATGCCGTATGACGTGGTGATCGTGGGGGCGGGTCCTGCCGGGCTGACGGCGGCGATCAGACTGAAACAAATCGATCCCGAGCTCGGCGTCTGTGTCCTTGAAAAGGGGTCCGAAGTCGGTGCGCACATC
>JAYTAR010000189.1:0-1696 GCA_043737455.1 Sphingomonadales bacterium
CAAAGCAGCCACCAGGAACGAAATAAGAACATTGAACAGTCTGTGGATATCGGGGATGGTTCGGCGATTGCGTTGATCGGCGCGTGACGCCGGAACATCGTCGGTCCAGATGACAGTTCGGGGACAGTGGAGAGCGTAATGGATTTCAATGCGGGCACGATCGTTGCCGATACCGAGAGCGATACCGCCGACCGTGCGACCGATACGCCGAAGGCGGCGCGCGCCTCGACGACCGTGCTGCCGTGGGCGTTCCCGGTGACCGTCGACCGCAGCCGCGACGCGCTGCTCACCGACTTCGGGCGCGAGACGCTCAAGGACCGCTATCTGCTGCCTGGTGAATCGTACCAGGACCTCTTCGCGCGCGTCGCGGCCGCCTACGCCGACGACGCGCCGCATGCGCAGCGCCTGTACGACTATATGTCGAAGCTATGGTTCATGCCGTCGACGCCGGTACTGTCGAACGGCGGCACCGGGCGCGGCCTGCCGATCTCGTGCTATCTGAACTCGGTCGGCGACAGCCTCGAGGACATCGTGGGCACGTGGAACGAGAATGTCTGGCTCGCGGCGCGCGGCGGCGGCATCGGCACCTATTGGGGCCATGTCCGCGGCATCGGCGAGCCTGTCGGCCTGAACGGCAAGACCAGCGGTATCATCCCGTTCGTGCGGGTCATGGATTCGTTGACGCTGGCGATCAGCCAGGGCAGCCTGCGCCGCGGTTCGGCGGCGGTCTACCTCGACATCAACCACCCCGAGATCGAGGAATTCCTCGAGATTCGAAAGCCTTCGGGCGACTTCAACCGGAAGGCGCTCAACCTGCATCATGGCGTCCTGGTCACCGACAAGTTCATGGAGGCCGTGCGCGCCGGCGAGGAATGGCACCTCGTGTCGCCCAAGACCGGCGAACGCCGCGCCACCGTCGACGCGCGCGGGCTGTTCACCAAGCTCGTCGAGACGCGGCTGGCGACCGGCGAGCCCTACATCGTCTTCATCGATCACGTGAACGACACGATGCCCAAGCATCAGCGCGATGTGGGCTTGCGCGTCTCGACGTCGAACCTGTGTTCGGAAATCACCTTGCCGACCGGCGTCGACCAGTACGGCAAGCACCGCACCGCGGTCTGCTGCCTGTCGAGCCTCAACCTAGAAATGTGGGACGACTGGCAGGGCGACAAGGTCTTCATCGAAGACATCATGCGCTTCCTCGACAACGTGCTGTCGGACTATATCGAGCGCGCCGAGCCCGAGATGAGCCGCGCCAGCTATGCCGCGATGCGCGAGCGCTCGGTGGGTCTGGGTGTCATGGGCCTGCACAGCTTCTACCAGGCGCGCGGCATCGCATTCGAGGGCGCGATGGCGAAGTCGTGGAACCTCAAGATCTTCCGCCATGTTCGTGAGCGGGTGGACGAAGCATCGATGCAGCTCGCGGTCGAGCGCGGGGCCTGTCCCGACGCCGCCGACCAGGGCGTCATGGAGCGTTTCAGCTGCAAGATGGCGATCGCGCCGACCGCGTCGATCAGCATCATCACCGGCGGCACCAGCGCGTGCATCGAGCCGATCCCGGCGAACGTCTATACCCACAAGACGCTGTCGGGCTCGTTCTCGATCCGCAACCCGTTTCTGGAAAAGCTGGTCAGCGCCAAGTCGAAGAACAGCGATGCGGTGTGGAACTCGATCCTCGAGCAGGGCGGCTCGGTCC
>JAYTAR010000190.1:0-1695 GCA_043737455.1 Sphingomonadales bacterium
ACGCGCTCGACCCGCTCATGCTTTTCCTGCGCTTCAAGCGTCATCGTCGCGATTGGCCGCGCTTCGAGCCGCGCCAGCGAAATCGGATCGCCGGTGACGTCACAAAAGCCATATTCGCCATCGTACAAGCGGCGCACCGCGGCATCGATCTTGGCGATCAGCTTGCGCTGACGGTCGCGGGTGCGAAGCTCGATCGACCAATCGGTCTCGCTCGACGCACGGTCCGCGATATCGGGCTCGCGCATCGAATCAACCTGGAGCTGGGCCATCGTCGCGCGGCTTTCATCGACGATCGACTCTTTCCACAGGCGCAGCTTTTTCAAGAAATAGGCGCGTTGTTCGACGCCCATGAACGGTTCGCGATCGCTTGGACGATAATCGTCCGAAAGCGCAATCGCGTCGAAACGGTCTTCGCCGCTTCCGTAGAAATCGACTAGAGCAGTAGCCATAGAACCCTCCCCGTGACGCACGCCGACAAGCTTCGCGACCGTGCGACCGGCGCCGGTCGGAGGCATTTACCCGACTTTCCCGGCACTTAGCCAAGAAAACCTAATCCCCGATCGCCCCCTTAATTAAACCAAAGGAGCTTAACAAGAACTGACGAACATAACCTGCGACAATATTTGGGACTTGTTGCTGTAAAGGCGCAGCGGCCCTCTGCGGCCGCTTGCTCTTGTGTCACCCCTCGGCCATGCGCGACGCATGCGGATCCTGCTCACCAATGACGACGGAATCGACGCCCCGGGTTTTGCGCTGCTCGAACGAATCGCGGCGCGCCTTGGCGACGAAATATGGGCAGTGGCGCCGTCGGAGGAACAGTCGGGTGCGGGCCACTCGCTGACGCTGACGCGGCCGCTCAGGCTGCGTAAAGCTGGCCAGCGGCGCTTCGCGGTCAACGGCACCCCGACCGACGCGGTGCTGATCGCGCTTGCGCATGTGATGAAGGCAACACCCCCCGACCTGATCCTGTCGGGGATCAACCGTGGCGCTAACCTCGCCGAGGATGTGACCTATTCGGGCACCGTGTCGGCGGCGATGGAGGGCGCGCTGGCGGGAGTGCCGTCGATCGCGCTGAGCCAGACCTATGCCCGTCAGGGAATGGGCGACACCGTTCCGTTCGCTGCCGCCGAGGCCTGGGCCGCGCAAGTCCTCGAAGGCCTCATCGCGACCCGGCTCGAGCCCGGCGTGCTGGTCAACGTCAACTTCCCCGCGCTGCCCGCCAGCGAAGTGCGCGGGATTCGCGTCTGTCGCCAGGGCCGCCGCGACTATGGCCGGCTGCAGGTGGTCGAAAGAACCGACCCGCGCGGCTTTCCCTATTTCTGGTTCGGGCTGGCGAGCGCGGTCACGACCCCGGGCCATGAAACCGACCTCGAGACGATCGCAGACGGCTTCGTCTCGATCACCCCGCTCCACCTCAATCTCACCGACGAGCCGAGCCTCGCGACACTTGAAGCGCGGTTTCCGGGGGCGGGCGGCTGACCCGCGCCGGTCACGCGCTCGCAACCTCGGCTTTCAGGCGATGTTCGTTGGGGATCGCGAGCATGCTTTCGTAAGTGCGCGGCTGCGGGGTGACAACCTCGCGCAACGTAAGGCTGTTACCGTGGCGGAGATGATAGACCAGCTTGCCCAGCGCGCCGCTGTCATCGGCGGCAAAGGTCATGTCGGCGATCGTGTAGTCGGGCAGGCTCGAACGGA
>JAYTAR010000191.1:0-1694 GCA_043737455.1 Sphingomonadales bacterium
CTGGCGGCTGATGCTACCGTCCTTGTTGACGTCGGTCGCCGTGAAGCTCTGGTCGGCGGTCTCCTTCCCCCGCGCCTTGGCAAAGGCAAGCATCTCGTCGCGCGTCACGATGCCGTTCTTGTCGGTATCGAAGCGCGCGAGCCGCTCCTTCACGCGCGTCTCGACGGCGGTGCGCGTCATCGGCGGCCCCTTGCCATCGACCATCTGCGCGATCGCGGGCACGGCGACACTTGTCGCGCCCGATACGAGTGCAATCTGCCAAAATTTCATGAGCGTTCTCCCGGATGCAGGCGATAGTCTGGCAACCGCAACATTTACGCGCGTTGAACGAACCACACCCGCTCGCTATGCGCGCGGCATCGGCGCACGAAGGGAAATAGTATGAGTGGCAGGCATCAGGACGTGAAGCGGGTGGTGCTGTCCTATTCGGGCGGCCTCGACACCAGCGTGATCCTGAAATGGCTGCAGCAGACGTACGGCTGCGAAGTGGTGACCTTTACCGCCGACCTCGGCCAGGGTGAGGAACTCGAGCCCGCGCGCGCCAAGGCGCGCATGATGGGCGTCAAGGACGAACACATCTTCATCGATGACCTGCGCGAGGAATTCGTGCGCGACTATATCTTTCCGATGATGCGCGCGAATGCGCTGTACGAGGGACTGTACCTGCTCGGTACCAGCATCGCACGCCCGCTGATCGCCAAACGCACGATCGAGATCGCCCGGCAGGTCGGGGCCGATGCGGTCAGCCATGGCGCCACGGGCAAGGGCAACGACCAGGTACGATTCGAGCTCGGCTATTACGCGCTGCAACCCGACATCAAGATCATCGCACCGTGGCGCGAATGGGATCTGACCAGCCGCACCGCATTGATCGCCTTTGCCGAGGCGCACCAGATCCCCGTGCCCAAGGACAAGCGCGGCGCGGCGCCGTTCTCGACCGACGCCAATTTGCTGCACACCTCCTCCGAAGGGCTGGTGCTCGAGGATCCGTGGGACGAAGTGCCCGACTACGTCTATTCGCGCACCGTCAATCCCGAGGACGCGCCCGATGCGCCCGAGACGATCACCGTCGATTTCGAGCGTGGCGACGCGGTGGCGGTCAACGGCGAGGGGCTGTCACCGGCATCGCTGCTCGCCAAGCTGAACGACCTTGGCCGCACACATGGCATCGGGCGTCTCGACCTCGTCGAGAACCGCTTCGTGGGCATGAAATCGCGCGGTATGTACGAGACGCCGGGCGGCACTATCCTGCATGCCGCGCACCGCGCGATCGAGGCACTGACGCTCGACCGCGGCGCCGCGCATCTGAAGGACGAACTCGCCCCGCGCTATGCCGAGATGATCTATAACGGGTTCTGGTTCAGCCCCGAGCGCGAGATGCTTCAGGCCGCGATCGACCACAGCCAGGCCAAAGTGTCAGGCACGGTGCGGATGAAGCTCTACAAGGGCGGATGCCACGTCACCGGACGCAAGTCGCCAAACTCGCTCTACAGCGAGCGGATGGTGACGTTCGAGGACGACGCGGGCGCATACGACCAGCGCGATGCCGAAGGGTTCATCAAGCTGAACGCGTTGCGGCTGAGGTTGTTGGGGCGGCGGGATGGCGCGTGTAGCTGAGGCGCGTCACCGGCAAAGCCGGTGCCGTCGTCGGTCGGCTTGCAGCCGCCGGCCGGCGGTGCTGCGAGTTCGCGCGC
>JAYTAR010000192.1:0-4436 GCA_043737455.1 Sphingomonadales bacterium
ACGTTATCGCGGCGAAGGAGACACACTTATGTCCGACAATCCCAAGACGCATCCGACCTCGAACGCCGAAAAGGATCCCGCCGACTGGACGACCGGTGACGAAGCGATGACCGGGGCGCAGGCTTCGTATCTGAAGACCCTCAGCGAGGAAGCTGGTGAGGACTTCGACGATACGCTCACGAAGGGGCAGGCTTCGATGCGGATCGACGCGTTGCAGGAACAGACCGGGCGCGGAAAGTCGGCCTAGCCGACCGGCTGGATGGCGGCGAGGCGCGCTTCGATGTCGGCGCGCCACGGCGCATCCTTGGGCGCCAGGATCAGAAGCGGGCGCCAGACTGCCGCCGCGCCTTCGAAATCACCGGCTTTGGCGCGAGCGAGGCCAAGGAAGTAGGGCGGCGACGGACTGAGCGGCGCAAGTTGGGCGGCGCGTTGATAGGCAAAGACTGCGGCTGGCGAGACGTTGCCACTACCGTGAGCAACCAGCGCATTGCCCAGCGCAACCCAAAGGTCGGGATTACTGGGTGATTTGGCGAGTGCCGTGCGAACGGCGGTGACCGATGAACGGGTCTTCCCCAATCGATCGAGCGTTTCGCTGAAGTCGACGACTTGCGCGTCCCTGCCGAACCGATCGGACATTGCGCGCCGTGCGGCGATAGCGGCGGTGTCTTCGATCCGTTTGGGGGCCGCGCGCGTTTCGAGCGATGCCCCCGGTCGTGACGGTTGCCCTTGCCATGCATAGCCAGCCAGGCCGAGCAACAGCGCCGCGCCAGTAATCTCAGCGCCGCCGCGGGGAAGCACACCCCCGCGCCGAAGCGCGGCGAACGCGGCAACGACGAACGTCAGGATGAACACCCAGCCCATCAGCGCGGCTTGCGAAACCGGCTGCGCGCAAGCCACAGCCCGATGGCGATCAGCAGCAACGGCGCGATCCACAGCGGCGCGGTGAGCGCACCGAACGGCGGGTCATAGGTCACCCAGTCCCCATAGCGCTCGACCAGCCACTTTCGGATCGTCTCGGGCGCCTCGCCAGCCGCGACGCGCGTGCGGATCAACGAGCGCATGTCTGCGGCCATTTCGGCATCGCTGTCCGCGATCGATTGCCCCTGACAGACCAAGCAGCGCACCGACAGCATCAGCGCTTTCGCTTTCGCCTCCATCGCAGGATCGGCCAGCTGCGTGTTCGCGAGCGGCGCCTGCGGCATCGATGAATCGGCATGGGCGGGGCTCGCCATGGCGAGCAGGGCGGCCATGGCGAGCCTTCGCGGCACCGTGGTCACTTGAGCCCCCGCAAGACGCTCAGCAGCTGCGGCACGGCTTCCGGCGTGATCTCGCCGATGTGCTGGTGGCGGATGATGCCGCCGCCATCGACCACGAACGTCTCGGGCACGCCCGACGAGCCGAGCGAGATCTGCACCTGTGAATTTACGTCGCTGCCGATGGCGCGATAGGGGTTGCCATGTTTCGAGAGGAACGCAGTCACGTCCTCGCGCCGGTCGCGGATCGCGATGCCGTCGATCGTGATGCCACCGCGCGCGAGCTCGGCCAGCACCGGTGCTTCGGCAATGCACGGCACGCACCAGCTGGCGAACACGTTGACAAGGCGCGGCCCGCGCTTGAAGTCCGACGACACAAGCGCGGGGCGGTCGACGACGGCAGCGGGCAGCGTAAAGTCGGGCATCGGCTTGCCGACGAGCTGCGACGGATGCGTACGGTCGCCGGGGCGGTAAAGCCCGATCGCGACGACCGCCACGAACGCCGCGAATAGGCCGAGCGGCACCCACAGCCACGGATTACGCATAAGCGGTCCGGATATGGAGCGCGCGCTCGCGACGCTGGCGTCCGACCAGCGACAACAGTCCGCCGAGTGCGATCAGCGCCCCGCCCGCCCAGATCAGCGTGACGAGCGGCTTCCACCACAGCCGCAGCTGCCAGCGCCCCTGCCCGTCGGGCTTGCCGAGCACGACGTACAGCTGTCCGTCGAGACGCGTCGCGATCGCCGCCTCGTTGGTCTCGGTCGGCGGGTTCGAGAATTGCCGCGACTGCGGCGTCAAGTAGAACGTTCGATCGCTGGCACCGAGGCCCTCGACTCGCTGCGCCTCGAGCCGACCTTCGAGCGCGGTCCAGTTCGGGCCGGCGATCGGCTCGATGCCGCGCAGTCGGATCGCGTAAGGGCCGACGCGGTGGACTTCACCCATCCGCGAGGCGACGAGGGTTTCGCGGATGAACGCGCTTTCGGTCGCCATGCCGAGCAGACTAACCGCGATCCCGAAATGCGCGACGACCATCCCCCAGGTGAACAAGGGCGTGCGGCGCAGATTTCGTCCCCACAGCGGCGCCAGGCTCGCCGCGCCGACCCCGATTGCGAGGACGATGCCGAGAAACGACAGGATGTTGATGGCAGGCGCGAATGCTAGCATCGCGGCGAGCGCGACGAGGGTCAGCGCGACCGGCAGTCCGACGCGCCGCAACACCGCGCGCAATTCGTCGCGTCGCCAACGGCTGACAGGGCCCAGCGCCATGACGATGACGAGCGCCAGCGTCAGCGGACCCGCGGTGGCGTTGAAATACGGCGGGCCGACCGAGAGCTTGTCGCCGAGCGCCTCCGCCGCCAGCGGATACAGCGTACCGATCAGGACGATGCCGAGTATTGCCGACAGCAGCAAATTGTTCGCGACCAGAGCACCTTCACGGCTGACGAAATCGAATTGCGTCCCTTCCTTCACCGCCGCGATCCGCACCGCGAACAGTGCGAGCGCGCCGCCGATGTAGACCAGCAACAGCGCGAGGATGAAGCTGCCGCGCGTCGGATCGACCGCAAAAGCATGAACGCTGGTCAATATGCCCGAGCGCACAAGGAACGTCCCGACCATCGACATCGAGAAGGCGACGACCGCAAGCATCACCGTCCACGCGCGCAGACCATCGCGCGTGGCCAGCACGTTGACCGAATGGAGCAACGCGGTCGCCGCCAGCCATGGCATGAGCGACGCATTTTCGACCGGATCCCAGAACCACCAGCCGCCCCAGCCAAGCTCGTAATACGCCCAATACGAGCCCGCGGTGATGCCGATCGTCAGGAACACCCAGGCGGCGAGCACCCACGGCCGCATCGCGCGCGCAAAGTCGCGACCGACCTCCCCCGTCACCAGCGCGCCGACCGCGAAACTGAAAGCGACCGACATACCGACATAGCCGATGTAGAGCGTGGGCGGATGGAACGCGAGGCCGGGATCCTGCAGCAACGGGTTCAGTCCCTGCCCGTCCTCGGGCACCACCGTCATCCGCGCGAACGGGTTCGACGCAAAGAGCAAAAAGCCATAAAAGCCAGCCGCGATCAGTGCCTGCGCGCCGAGCGTGGCGGTCAGCATGCGCGCGCTTACGCTCCGTTCGAACAGCGCGACCGCCCCGCCGGCAAGACCGAGCACGGTCACCCACAGCAGCATCGACCCTTCGTGATTGCCCCACGTCCCAGCGAACTTATAGAGCCACGGCTTCATCGAATGGCTGTTTTCGACGACCAGCGCGACCGACATGTCCGAGCGCAAGAAGCACAGGATCAACAGTCCAAAGGCAATCGCAACGAAAAGGCCCTGCACGACCGCAGTGGCGCGCACCGCCGACCGGAGATCGGCGCGCGCGTCGCTGGTGCCGATCGCCGCCAGCACCAACTGGAGCAGCGCAAGTGCTGCCGCGACCCACAGCGCTGCGAGACCCGCCTCGGCAATCATTGCGCGGCGAGCGTCGTCGTCTTGTGCTGCTTGCCGTCCATCTGCGGCGGCATGTAGCGCTCGTCGTGCTTGGCGAGCAAGTTGGTCGCGACAAAAGTGGTGCCTTCGAAACGCCCTTCCGCCACGACGCCCGAGTTTTCCTTGAACAGATCGGGCGGGATGCCCTTGAAGCGCACCGGCACGCTGCCGCTTTCGTCATGCACCGCAAACGTCATCGTCACGCCGTCGGCGGCGTGCGCGATGCTGCCGCCGGTCACCATGCCGCCCAGCCTGATCGCCGCGCCCTGCGGGACGCCCGCGCGCGCCACGTCACCCGGCGCGTAGAAATAGCTCGCGCGGTCGCCCAGTGCCGACAGTCCCAGGAATCCCGCACCGACGATCACGACCAGTGCGCCGACACCCAGGAACATGCGTTGCTGCTTGGGCTTCATCGGTCGCGCATCGCATCGACCGCGCCTTCGGCTGCGCGCATTGCGGCCCATGCCCATAGGGCGATCGCGGCAGAGCTACCGAGCGTCAGCACGTAAGCGGCAATGACGAACGGCCATGGGTTCACGCCGCCACCAACCGCGCCATGCGAGCTTCGCGCTTTGCGGTCGCGAGCAGTGCACGCATCCGCATCAGGACGATCGCGGCAAACAGGAAGCTGAAGCCGAGCACGGTCAAGCCAAGCGGCCACAAAAGCTCGGCAGCGATCGCCGAACCGCG
>JAYTAR010000193.1:0-1693 GCA_043737455.1 Sphingomonadales bacterium
CCTGCTGCGCGGTCGAGATGATCCATGTCAACATGCCGCGCTATGATCTTGAAAGATTTGGTGCCGCGCCGCGCGCGAGCCCGCGCCAGAGCGACGTGATGATCGTCGCCGGCACGCTCTGCAACAAGATGGCGCCCGCCTTGCGCCGGGTCTATGACCAGATGTCGGAGCCGCGCTACGTCATCTCGATGGGCAGCTGCGCCAATGGCGGCGGCTATTATCATTATAGCTACAGCGTCGTGCGCGGCTGCGACCGCATCGTTCCCGTGGACATTTACGTCCCCGGCTGCCCGCCAACTGCCGAGGCCCTGCTTTACGGCATCATGCAGCTCCAGCGCCGCATCCGCCGAGAAGGCACGATCGAACGGTGAGCTATCGCAAGGTCTTGGCCTGTGCCGCGTTCGCATGGCTCGCCATGCCTGCCGCTCCCTCAGTTGCGCAGGATGGTGCTGCATGGACATGGGCGCGCGCGCATAGCGGGAACGGAATCTATTCGGTTGAACTGCCGTGCAGCGCGGAGATCACCGCGACCAGGTCGTCGCGCTTGACGTCGAACGCGGTTTCGAGGCCCTCGCGCGGGGTCGCGGCGAGGTTCGAAAAATCGGCAGTCGAGGCCGAATAACGAGGCGCGGTCCCGGCGCTCACCGCTCGATCGTCCCTTCGCGGCGGATCTTCCGCTGGAGCTGCATGATCCCGTAGAGCAAGGCCTCGGCGGTCGGCGGGCACCCGGGGACGTAGATATCGACCGGCACGATCCGGTCGCACCCGCGCACCACCGAGTAGCTGTAGTGATAATAGCCGCCGCCATTGGCACAGCTGCCCATCGAAATGACATACTTCGGCTCGGGCATCTGGTCGTAGACGGTGCGCAGCGCCGGGGCCATCTTGTTGCACAGCGTGCCGGCGACGATCATCACGTCCGACTGGCGCGGGCTTGCGCGCGGGGCGACGCCGAACCGCTCGAGGTCATAGCGCGGCATGTTCACATGGATCATCTCGACCGCGCAGCACGCCAGGCCAAATGTCATCCACCACAGCGACCCGGTCCGCGCCCAGGTCGTCAAATCGTCGAGCGACGCGGTAATGAACCCCTTTTGGTCGAGGTCGGCGCGCATCTGCAGGAAGCGCGCTTCCTCGTCGCTCCCCGGGACGAGCCCGGCCCGGCGCGCGAGGTCCTGCTCGGTCGGGGACGGGTTGAGCATCACTCCCATTCGAGTGCGCCCTTCTTCCACGCATAGGCCAGGCCCAGCGCGAGTTCGGCGAGGAATACCATCATCGCGATCCACCCGGTCCAGCCGGTAAATTCGAGGCTGACCGCCCACGGAAACAGGAACGCCGCTTCGAGGTCGAAGATGATGAACAGGATCGCGACGAGGTAGAAGCGCACGTCGAACTGCGCGCGGCTGTCCTCGAACGCGGGAAAGCCGCACTCATATTCGGCAAGCTTCTCGGGTGTCGGCTTGTTGGTCCCGGTCAGCCGGCTGACCAGCATCGGCGCGAACACGAACGTCGCCGACAGCGCAAGCGCGACCCCGAGGAACAGCAGGATCGGCAAATATCCGAAGGCGACGGCGGACACGGGGTTTACTCCGGGGGGACGAATCTTGGCCGCGCTTTAGGACAGGGGCGGGAGAGGGGCAACCGCCCAATCCCTCTCCCATCGGGAGAGGGAGGGAGACGCAAAGCGTCGGAA
>JAYTAR010000194.1:0-1690 GCA_043737455.1 Sphingomonadales bacterium
TAGATCGAGATAATCCGGTCGAGCATCGCCAGCGCTTCGGCGCGCGGGCGCTGGAAGGTATTGCGTCCGATGATCGAGCCGTTGCCACCACCATCGCGGATGTCGCGCGCGTCCTGATACACCGCGTCCGCACCCTTCGCCGCGCCGCCCGAGAACACGACGATGCGCCGTCCGTCGAAGCACGCCTGGCGGACATGCGCGACGCGCTTCGCCTGGGTCGACCAGTCGCCGCCCTCGTAGGCCTTCTTGGCGTCTTTCTGCTCGATATGGTCGGTTGGCAGCTTGACCTTGATGATGTGCGCGCCCGCCAGCGCCGCCATATGCGCAGCATACGCCCCGACATCGAGCGCAAGTTCGCCATCCTTCGAGATTTCGCCGCCGCGCGGATACGACCAGATCACCGTCGCGATACCGACCGCCTTGGCCTCCGCCGACAGTTCCTGGATTTCCTCCAACAGTTCGAAGATGTCGTCCGAGCCTGGATAGATGGTGAAGCCGATCGCCGCGCAGCCGAGCCGCAGCGCATCCTCGACAGTGGCGGTTACTGCCTGGTTGATGCTCCGCGACCAGCTGTTCGAGCTGTTGACCTTAAGGATCGTCGGGATCTGCCCCGCGAACGTGTCGGCCCCCGCCTCGATCATGCCGAGCGGCGCGGCGTACGCCGACAGGCCTGCGTCGATCGCCAGCTGGAAATGGTAGTGCGGGTCGTACGCCGCCGGATTAATCGCGAAGCTACGCGCCGGACCATGTTCGAAACCCTGGTCGACCGGCAGGATGACCAGCTTGCCGGTACCGCCGAGCCGCCCCTGCATCAGGATACGCGCCAGATTGCCCTTGGTGCCAGGACTGTCGGATTCGTAGTTGGCGAGGATGGCGCGGACGGCGGGGGTCATTGGTTAGTCCTCGATTTTAATGGTCGGCAAATAGCGGGCACGCTGAAAGGTCGCAACATAGATGACCTAAAGATCAAGCCACCGGCGCAGCATGATATCGATCTGTTCGAGCGTCGGCGCGTCGACGAAACCGATAATCTCACCCATGCGCTCCAGTGGATGAGTGTATATCCAGTCAACCTGGACCTCGCTCGGCAGGCGCAAACCATTTGTTGCAGACGGCGCGACGAACGGGCGCTGCCCGATTGTGCCACGGAGTTTCAAAGTCAGCGGACAGACCGTAATCTTGACCGCGACGTCCAGCACACTGCTGCGCGACGCTATGATACCCGGCCGCGCCTTGCTCGAAGGCGACCCAGACTCGCGCATGGTGACGACGTCGCCGCGTTTCAAAGCGGTGGTCCGTCTGGCCCCCAATCATAACCCCCGTCCTCGGCATCGAGATAGCGCATCCACGCATCGGTTGCATCATTGCCTGCGATATCGATCACGCGTCGGCGTTCATCAGCATCCAGTGACGCGGCATTGCAGATCTTATGATCGATCGCTTCGCGGCTCATTCGGTCCTTGATCCACTCGCGCGCAAGTACGCTCTATGGGCGCCCCGCTTCCCGTGCGAGACGTCCGAGTTCCTGTTCATCGGCCGGTGTGAACCTGATACCAAGCATCGTAGGTCTCATGTTTAACAGGTTAAACATGAGACAATCTCAATCGCCTTGCGTCAATGCCCGAAGTGCAGTTCCGCAACTGCCACGAACAGCTCGAAAAGGTTCTCCGCGATCTCGCAGGCGTCGTGT
>JAYTAR010000195.1:0-1690 GCA_043737455.1 Sphingomonadales bacterium
GACATCAGCTCGCCGCCTTCAGTCCGCCGCGTTGCTCCTGCAACCAGTTGACCAGCGAGGGCAGCGCGATCAGCCCGTTGAAGGTAATTCCGCAATATCCGTCCTCGATCCAGCGCACGACGCCGGGTTGGGGCGGCAGCCCGGGCAACGAGACGACGACGTTGGTCGCTCGCGGCAGAACGGTGTCGGTCTCCAGCTTGATCCCCCCCTGGCTGACGTCGCAGGCGCGCATGCGATAGACCGAGGTGCCGTCGCGGACCGTCGCGTGGCACAATACCTCGATGCGCGGCATGCGCGGGCGCGGCCCCTCCATCGACGCCGAGAGTATCTCGATGACGTCGATCGGCTTATCGAACGAAACGCCCAGATTATGCTCGCGTACCCAGCTTACCTGTCCGCTGATCGGCTGCCCGCTCTTGAGTTCGACGGCGATTCTCTGATCGAGCGGAATCGCGCAATAAGCACGAATCATCATGCCCCCCGCCGAGATATTCTTGATCAGGCACAGTTCGCGGCGATCGTCGACGGTGATCGAACCGACTCGAAACAACGTCAGATGGCGTTCGCCCTCACGCCGGTTACCGGGCCCGGGCGTCGCCTCCGACAGGCTGTAGAGCGTTGTTTCGACGGGCTGTTCTTCCACCCTGCGACTCCAGTTGCGCCGGCCGAAGCCCCCATGAACCGAAACGACCCGCTGTCCTTTCGCGCCCCATGAACGTCCGGTCTACGCAAGGTCCCTTACCGATTCGTTAGAGACGATTCCGTTTTGGGGGAGGTCCGCAGTGAAACTATCCTCATGTTTGCGAATGATGCGACGACCTTTGGCGACGTCATCCACGTAATGCTGGTAACGGCCACGTCACAGCGGCAGGGCAGGGTGATCAAGATCAGTGGGGTTTAGTGGAAAACAATATGCATGAGGGCGATTCTCCGATGGACGAAGCAGGCAGCCTGGCAAGCAGCTCGGCACTCGGCGTCGATGCCCTGAGCGCGAGCGAAATCGGTGCCTATCTCGAGGGGCACCGCCGCAAGTCATTGCTCCGCTTCCTCACCTGCGGGTCGGTCGATGACGGCAAGTCGACGCTGATCGGGCGCTTGCTTTACGACAGCAAGACCATCCTGGACGATCAGCTGGAAGCGCTCGAAGCCGACAGCAAGCGGGTCGGCACGCAAGGCCAGGAGATCGACTTCGCGCTGCTGGTCGACGGGCTCGCCGCCGAGCGCGAGCAGGGCATCACGATCGACGTCGCCTACCGCTTCTTCGCGACCGAGAAGCGTAAGTTCATCGTCGCCGACACGCCGGGGCATGAACAATATACCCGCAACATGGTGACCGGCGCCTCGACCGCCGACCTCGCGGTGGTCCTGGTCGATGCGCGCAAGGGGGTGCTGACCCAGACGCGGCGCCACACATTCCTTGCGCACCTGCTCGGCATTCGCGAACTGGTGCTGGCGGTCAACAAGATGGACCTGGTCGATTACGACCGGTCGGTGTTCGACGCGATCGTCGCGGATTTCGGCGACTTTGCGCAGTCGATCGGCGTCGCCCACTTCGCGTCGCTTCCGATCTCGGGCTTCAAGGGCGACAATGTCGCGGTCCGCTCGGCCGCGATGCCCTGGTATGACGGGCCGACCCTGATCGAGCACCTCGAGACGGTGACGGTCGATCAGCAGGCGGCCGCGGCGCGAC
>JAYTAR010000196.1:0-10814 GCA_043737455.1 Sphingomonadales bacterium
TCGAACGGCCCCGGCGACCCCGCCGCGACGGGCGAATACGCCGTGCCGGTGATCCGCAAATGGCTCGACACCGGCAAGCCGCTGTTCGGCATCTGCCTCGGCCACCAACTTCTCGGGCTAGCGGTCGGCGCAAGCACGCAAAAGATGCACCAAGGCCACCGCGGCGCGAACCACCCCGTCAAGCGGCTTTCGGATGGTCGCGTCGAGATCACCAGCATGAACCACGGCTTCGCGGTCGACCGCGCGACGCTGCCGGCGAATGCGCGCGAGACGCACGTGTCGCTGTTCGACGGGTCGAACTGTGGGTTCGAACTGACCGACACTTCGGCGTTCAGCGTGCAGTATCACCCCGAGGCGAGCCCGGGGCCGCAGGACAGCCACTATCTGTTTGAGCGGTTTGTCCAAAGCATGGAGCTCTAAATGGCGATTGTGCGCAACTTTGTTCAGGAGGAGCCGGGTCGCGTAGCATCGCACACCGAAGTTGAGGCGAAATTGCGGCTCGTACAATGTGGCGACGAACGTTTTTTACAGATCGACACCTACGGGTCAAAAAATCGGGAGATACCAGGAAAGATTTCGCAATCGCTGCGCCTGACGAAGGCTGCCTTTGATCAGCTAGTGCAGGCGGGCGCGAAGCACTTTGATGCCCCGACGAACTGACATTTCCTCCATCCTCGTCATCGGCGCGGGGCTTCCCTCGCCCCCTTCAGGGGGAGAGGGACAGGCGCGTCAGCGCCAGGGAGAGGGGGGCGTGGGATGTGCAGGCGCAGGTCTCCTAAGTCGCCCAACTCCCCCCTCTCCCGACCTCGCTGTGCTCGGCCACCTTCTCCCCCTGAAGGGGGCGAGGGAAGTATCACTCCAAATCCTTGCCCAGCGCCACGAGGATCGCGCGGCAGACGCCCTTGACGTTGGTCATCACGTCGTTGTTGCCGACGCGCAACACAGTCCAGCCCTCCGCCGCCATGTGCGCATCGCGCCGGGCGTCGTAGGCTTCGTCGGTATGACTATCGCCGTCGAGTTCGATGATCAAGCGGTGCTGACGCGCTGCGAAGTCGGCGATGTAATTTGGCCCAAAGACCATTTGACTGACGAACTTGACGCCCTGCAGGCGACCGGCGCGGAGGTGGCTCCAGAGTTTTTCTTCGGGTGGGGTCATTGCTCGGCGCAAGGTCTTGGCGCGGACGCGGTTCTCGACGTTGCGCTTCACCGACTCGTCCCCCTCTCCCTGGCGCTTCGCGCCTGTCCCTCTCCCCCTGAAGGGGGCGAGGGTAAAAGGTAACATATGCCCAAACGTACCGACATATCCTCGATCCTCATCATCGGCGCCGGCCCGATCGTCATCGGGCAGGCGTGCGAGTTTGATTATTCGGGGACGCAGGCGGTCAAGGCGTTGAAGGCGGAAGGGTATCGGATCGTGCTGGTCAACAGCAATCCGGCGACGATCATGACCGACCCGGAGCTTGCCGACGCGACCTATATCGAGCCGATCACGCCTGAACTGGTCGCAAAGATCATCGACAAGGAACGCCCGGATGCGGTGCTGCCGACGATGGGTGGGCAGACCGCGCTCAACACCGCGCTGGCGTTGTTCAACGACGGCACGCTGGCAAAATACGGTGTCGAGATGATCGGGGCTGACGCCGAGGCGATCGACAAGGCCGAGGACCGGATGAAGTTCCGCGAGGCGATGACCAAGATCGGGCTCGAGAGCGCGCGGTCGGGCATCGCGCACAATTTTGAGGAGGCGCTGGCGATCCTCGAGCGCACGGGCTTGCCCGCGGTCATCCGCCCCTCGTTCACGATGGGCGGCACGGGCGGCGGCATCGCGTACAACCGCGCCGAATTCGAGGAGATCGTGCGCGGCGGGCTCGACGCGTCGCCGACGACCGAAGTGCTGATCGAGGAGTCGCTCGTCGGCTGGAAAGAATATGAGATGGAGGTCGTTCGCGACCGCGCCGACAACGCCATCATCATCTGTTCGATTGAGAATATCGACCCGATGGGCGTGCACACCGGCGATTCGATCACCGTCGCGCCCGCGCTGACGCTGACCGACAAGGAATTTCAGATCATGCGCAATGCGAGCATCGCTTGCCTGCGCGAGATCGGCGTGGAAACCGGCGGATCGAATGTCCAGTTCGCGGTCGACCCCGCCGACGGACGCCTAATCGTCATCGAGATGAATCCGCGCGTGTCGCGGTCGTCGGCGCTGGCGTCAAAGGCGACGGGCTTCCCGATCGCCAAGGTCGCGGCGCTGCTTGCGGTCGGCTATACGCTCGACGAGATCATGAACGACATCACCGGCGCGACGCCGGCGTCGTTCGAACCGACGATCGACTATATCGTGACCAAGATACCTCGCTTCGCGTTCGAGAAGTTCAAGGGCGCCGAACCGTTGCTGTCGACCGCGATGAAGTCGGTCGGCGAGGTCATGGCGATTGGGCGCAACATCCATGAGTCGATGCAAAAGGCGTTGCGTGGGCTCGAGACCGGACTGTCGGGCTTCAATCAGGTCGACGCGCTCGTCGGGGCGCCGCGCGAGGATATCCTTGCCGCGCTCGCACGTGCGACGCCCGACCGGCTGCTCGTCGCGGCGCAAGCGTTGCGCGAAGGGCTGACCGTCGCCGAAATTCACGCCGTGTCGCGGTTCGATCCATGGTTTCTCGATCGGCTGGTCGAGATCGTCGACGCCGAGCGCGCGGTCACCGCCAACGGACTGCCACAGGATGCCAATGGCCTGCGCGCGTTGAAGGCAATGGGATTCAGCGACAAACGGCTTGCCTGGCTCGCGCTGCAGGGCGCTCATCTGCGCGGTCCCGGCGTCGCGCGCGCAGGACTGATCCGCGATCTGGTCGTGGCGATGACCGGCGCCGTGACCGAAAGCGACGTGCGCGCGCTGCGTCACCGGCTGGGGGTGCGCCCGGTCTACAAGCGTATCGATACCTGCGCCGCGGAGTTCGCCGCGCCGACCGCGTACATGTATTCGACGTACGAAGCGCCGATTTTCTCGACTTCGCTCGAAACAGGTTTTGGCGAACCCGAATGCGAGGCACAGCCGACCGCGCGCGAAAAGATCGTCATTCTCGGTGGCGGGCCGAACCGCATTGGGCAAGGGATCGAGTTCGATTATTGCTGCTGTCACGCGTGCTTCGCACTGAGCGATGCAGGCTATGAAACGATCATGGTCAACTGCAATCCCGAAACCGTCAGCACCGATTACGATACGTCGGACCGATTGTATTTCGAGCCACTGACCGCCGAGGATGTGCTCGAAATTTTGCACGTCGAGAAGTCGAACGGCACGTTGAAGGGCGTGATCGTTCAATTCGGCGGGCAGACCCCGCTCAATCTTGCCAAGTCGCTCGAAGCAGCCGGGATCCCGATCCTGGGAACTAGCCCGAAGGCAATCGAGCTTGCCGAAGATCGCGAGCAATTTGCAGCGCTTGTCGACCGACTGGGATTGCGTCAGCCCGAAAATGGCGTCGCGCGCAGCCGTGACGAGGCGATCGCGGTCGCGGCGCGGATCGGATATCCGGTGTTGATGCGGCCGAGCTTCGTGCTCGGTGGTCGAGCGATGGAGATCGTCGAGACGCCCGCGCAACTCGACCATTATATCGCGACCGCGGTGCAGGTTTCGGGCGATGCGCCGGTGTTGATCGACCGCTATCTGCGCGACGCCGTCGAGGTCGACGTCGATGCGATCGCTGATGGCACCCCAGGGCCCTCTGGCGTCGTCGTGGCGGGCATCTTGCAGCATATCGAGGAAGCCGGCGTGCATTCGGGCGACAGCGCGTGCAGCTTGCCGCCGTACAGCCTGTCGCCGACGATCGTCGCCGAAATTGCGCGCCAGGCCGAAGTGCTCGCGCGCGCGCTCGACGTGCGCGGCCTGATGAACGTCCAGTTCGCGGTCAAGGATGACGAGGTCTATATCATCGAGGTCAACCCGCGCGCATCGCGAACGGTGCCGTTCGTCGCCAAGGCGATCGGGTCGCCGATCGCCAAGATCGCCGCGCGCGTGATGGCAGGCGAAAAGCTAGCCGACCTGCCGCGCATCGATCTCGACGTGCCGCATTTCGCGGTCAAGGAAGCGGTATTTCCGTTCGCGCGCTTCCCCGGCGTCGACCCCGTGCTGAGCCCCGAGATGAAGAGCACTGGCGAAGTCATGGGCATCGATCGCGACTTCGCGCGCGCGTTCGCCAAGGCGCAGCTGGGCGCGGGGACGAAACTGCCAACCGGCGGAAAACTCTTCGTGTCGGTAAAGGACAGCGACAAGCCGGTGATCCTGCCCGCCGTGCGCCAGCTTGCCGCCGCCGGGTTCGCCATCGTCGCGACTGACGGAACCGCGCGCTACCTCGCGGACGAGGGCGTCACGGTCGAGCGCGTCAACAAGGTCGCGCAGGGGCGCCCGCATATCGTCGACCGTGTGCAGGACGGCGAAATCGCGATGATCTTCAACACGACCGAAGGTTGGCAGTCGCTAAAGGACAGCGAAAGCATCCGCCGTTGTGCCTTGATGACGCGCGTGCCGTCGTTCACGACCGCGCAGGCCGGAGTGGCCGCAGCGGCGGCGATCGTCGCGTTGCGCGACGCACCGCTTGAAGTACGACCGCTTCAGTCTTATCATCTTCGGCTCGCGAACTGATCCCCACTCAGGTGTGACGATCGGGCACCGGTATCTGCCGGGGTCGCGAGAGGATTTTTGGGCAAACGAAGGGTTCCTGCGACTATGGCGACTGTCGACAAGATGCCGATGCTGGTCGAGGGTCAGCGGATGCTGAACGTGCAGCTCGTCTCCTTGAAAGCCGAGCGGCCCGAGGTGATCGATGCGATCGAGGAAGCGCGCGCGCACGGCGATCTGTCGGAGAATGCCGAATATCACGCGGCCAAGGAGCGCCAGGGGCAGATCGAGGCGATGATCGCCGACATCGAGAGCAAGCTGAGCCGGGCAACGATCATCGATCCCAAGGAATTGTCGGGCGAGAAGATCGTGTTCGGCGCGACCGTCACGTTGCTCGACGATGACGACAAGCCGATCAAATACCAGATCGTCGGCGAGACCGAGGCCGATGCCAAGATCGGGCGGATCAGCTATAATTCGCCGCTCGGACGCGCGCTGATCGGGCGCCGGGTCGATGACGATATCGAAGTTACGGTTCCCTCGGGCGATCGCTATTATTCGGTGTCGAAGATCGAGTTCATCTAGTGCCGTTCCCGCCGCGCGAGGGGCGAGTCACGATTGCGATCGCGGTGTTGACCGCGCTGGCCTATCTCATCACCGGCTTTGGTGGGCCCCATCTGGTGCTGCAGGCGGGATTCGTACCGCTGCGCGCTGTCGAGCCTTTCCCGTTCGCCGCAGTGCCGTTCGTCTTGACGCCGTTGAGTGCGACGCTGCTGCACGGAGGGCTGCTGCACCTCGGCTTTAATCTGTTGATGCTCATATTCTGCGGTCGGCCGGTCGAAAAAGTGCTCGGGGGTGGACGGCTGGCACTGCTCTATGGGCTTGGCGCCTATGGCGCGGCAGCAGCTCAATATGCCGTCGACCCGACGTCCGGCGCACCAATGATTGGTGCCAGCGGCGCAGTTTCCGCGCTGGTCGCTGCTTATGCGATGCTGTTTGCGCGGGGAGCCGTGCGGGCGATCGGGCCGCTGTCGGCGCACCTGGTTCGTGCACTATGGCTTGCGGGGGCCTGGATCGCCATCCAATGGCTGATCGGCAAAACGACGGGCGACGACGCTTCACCGATCGCAACGGCCGCACATGTTGGTGGCTTCCTTGTCGGACTTGTCCTGGTACGCCCGTTGCTCGCATGGCGTTACCGCGGCGCGTGAGATAATCCCGGCTCGGGTTCGAGCAGACGGTGGAGATGCACAACGACATAACGCATTTCGGCATCGTCGACGGTTCGCTGTGCCGCCGCCCGCCAAGCCTTTTCGGCCGTTTCATAATCCGGAAAAATCCCGACGACGTCGAGCGCCGTCGGGTCCTGAAAGTCGAGTTTGCGGGGGTCAGTTACCCGACCTCCGAACACGAGATGAAGCTTGCTCATCGTTGGCGGACTAAACCAATCTCCCGCAGCGCGCGAGCCTCCAGGTCAGGCAATCGCCTTATTATCGATGATCTTCGTATTTTCGTCGCGTGGCTTTCGTACGGTCGTCGCCGCCGCAGTTGCCGACACGGTCGCCGCCTTTGATAGCTTTCCGATGATGCCGCCGATGCCATCGCTCGCGGCGGCTACGGTAAGCCCCGCCGCGCTTAGTTCGTTGGAACCAGCCGACCGTGCCGCATCGAACGCTTCTCCGACGGTGTTGCGCAGCTTCGCGGCCAAAGGGCCTAACGCCTCATGCTCACGTCGTGAGGTGGGCACGAGCGCAGCTACAGCGGCGCCGATCGCGACAGCTCCCGCCAATGCGCCGAGCGGATTGGCTTCGAGCGTGTCCTGCACCTTGTCGGCGACATCGTCGGCAGTGTCGGCAACGGTCCGCGATGCCGCTTTCAGCCGCTTATTGCCCATCTCGACAATGCCATCACTGTTGTCGAGCGATGCGCCCTTCATCTTTCCAGTCTCTTTCTTGTCGGCCATGGAATTTGTTCCTTACTTTTCGATTGAACTGCCGGGCTCGAGACTTTGATGGCGAGCGAAGAGAGCGAGCACCAAGCCCACCAGCGTCGCAATTATCGCTGTCAGCCATGGTCGTTTCTGTCCGGCGGCACTGGCCCGATCGACAAGCGCAGATCCGGCCGTCAAGGCATGATCAGTCTCGCGCGCGATCACCGGACGTGGGTCGGTCCGCGCGCGGATTTCAGCGACAGTCGCCAGAAGTTGCGCTCGCGCCGCCGCAGCACGCGCTTCGGCAGCGCCGACATGACGATCGATGACCGAACTCACGACCGGAGCTCCGGTTCAAAAGTGCGCTTGGCCTTGCTTACGGCAACCATCGCGAGCAGCGCGGATACGGCAAGCGTGACCCCGACCACAGTGAGTATTGCCCAACCCAATCCCCAGGCTTGGCCAAGCCAAACGATTGCGCCGACCAAGCCAGCGATAAGCGCGCCCGAGGCTAAGGCGAGCGCGACGACTCCCAACCCGACAGCCCACCCGCCGGCAAATGCCCGGCGAATGGCCTCAGCCCGGTAGAGCGCAAACTCGGCCCGCGCCACGTCCCGCATTTCGTCGGGCAAACGCTTGAACAAGCCGGACAGCGGGACGCGGTCATCACGCACCCTCGTCTCTCGCGTCACGCGTCGCGCGTTCCGCTACCGCCCAGACGAACGAGACGCGTCAGTACGAACCCGATCGCTACGGCTGCTCCGATGGCGACCATCGGTTGCTTGCGAACGAAATCGCGCGCGTCCTCCACTAGATCATCAACATCCTTGTTCTGGATCGTGTCGGCAAGCGAAGAAACGCTAGCCGCAGCCTGGCGCGCATAATTGCCATAGGTCGCTCCAACCTTTTCTTCGACCAGATCGGCAGCGTTCTCGACGACGCGTGACATGGTGCCAAGCGCTTCGCTCGCCTTGTTCTTGCCTTCGTTCGCGGCATTGCGAGCGGCGTCGGTCGCCTCACCGTAAAGCGTCGATGCGGTTTCCTTAACCTTCTCGACCGTCGACTTGGCGGTCGCTGTCGCGTTGCCAAGAGTGGTATTCGCCTTTGGTGTCGAGACATCGGTGGCGTCCATCGTGCCCGACATGCTGGTGTTGAAGTCGTTCTCGGCCATGATCGTTACATCCCTCAATGTTATCCGCCGCAACAACCGGCAAGCCCCGTCGCGAGTTCCCTTGCCACCAACGGCTAATTTGCGCAGCAAGCGCGCGATCGTTTAGGGCATGCGCTTCAGTAACGACCGGAGCCAGCAAGCGATGACCGCGATCCTCGATATCCATGCACGCCAGATCATCGATAGCCGCGGGAACCCGACAGTCGAAGTCGACGTGTTGCTCGAGGATGGCAGTTTTGGACGCGCGGCAGTGCCCTCGGGCGCGTCGACCGGCGCGCATGAGGCAGTCGAACTGCGCGATGGCGGCACCGCTTTTCTGGGGAAGGGTGTGAGCGGCGCGGTCGCGGCGGTCAACGGACCGATCGCCGAAGAACTGACCGGCATGGATGCCGAAGACCAGAGGGACGTGGATGCGGCGATGATCGCGCTCGACGCGACGCCCAATAAAGCCAAGCTGGGCGCGAATGCCATTCTTGGCGTCAGTCTCGCGGTCGCAAAGGCGGCGGCTGACGCGCGCGGCCTGCCGCTCTATCGTTATGTGGGCGGGATTGGCGCGCATGTCCTGCCGGTACCGATGATGAACATCGTCAACGGTGGCATGCACGCTGACAATCCGATTGATTTTCAGGAATTCATGGTGATGCCGGTCGGTGCGGCCACATTGTTCGACGCGGTGCGCATGGGCACCGAAATCTTTCATACGCTGAAGAAGCGACTTCATGATGCGGGACTGGCCACATCGGTCGGTGACGAGGGCGGCTTTGCGCCGAACCTGGCAAGCCCCTCGGCGGCGCTCGACTTCATCATGGCAAGCATCGAGGCGGCTGGCTACACCCCGGGCGACGACGTCGTGCTTGGGCTCGACTGCGCCGCCACCGAATATTACCGCGATGGCGCCTATCACCTCGACGGTGAAGGCCGCGTGCTGTCGAGCGACGAGAATACCGCATATCTCGCCGACCTTTGCGCACGCTATCCGATCGCCTCGATCGAGGACGGCATGGCGGAGGACGATTTCGCGGGCTGGAAGACGCTGACCGACGCGATCGGCGGCAAGGTGCAATTGGTCGGCGATGATCTCTTCGTGACCAATGTCGCTCGGCTCGAACAGGGGCTGGACGCAGGGCTGGCCAATGCCCTCCTCGTCAAGGTCAACCAGATCGGCACGCTTACCGAGACGCTCGCCGCAGTGGCGATGGCGCAGGCGAACCGCTACGCCGTGGTGATGTCGCATCGCTCGGGCGAGACCGAGGACGCGACGATCGCCGACCTCGCGGTTGCAACGAATTGCGGACAGATCAAGACCGGCAGCCTTGCCCGGTCGGACCGGCTCGCCAAGTATAATCAATTGATCCGGATCGAGGAACAGCTCGACGGTGCGGCCCGCTATGCCGGTCGTTCGATCTTCGCCGCGCGCCGGGCTTGATTTGACAAAGCGGTTGTGATTCAAGGCGATGATGGTCAAATCTCGGACGCTTTGGAAGACAGTACGCAGTGCGCTTGCACCCGCCGCCGGTTTGCTGGTGATGGTCTTTTTTGGCGGCTACGCATTGTTCGGTGCGAACGGTGCACTCGCCTGGGGTGATTATTCGAAGAAACTCGCCGAGCGGCGCGTGCTGCTGGGCGAAGTCCGAAAGGATCGCGATCGGCTCGCGCACCGCGTCGCCCTCCTCGATCCGCGCCATGCCGATCCCGACCTTGCCGACGAACTGGTGCGCCGCGACCTTGGCGTCGCCGCGCCCAACGAGATCATCGTACCACTGAAGTGAACGGGCGCGTCCGGCTTGCGCAGCGGCGCGGCACTCGTATAGCCACCGCGCTGCCCGACTTCGCGAAAGGCCATGATCTTGGCTAAATCTGCTGCCGCTGCGACTGTGATTAACGCGACACCGCCGACGCCGGGCCGTTATGTCGCGAGCACCGATGAAATGCTCGGCTTTTACCGCGACATGTTGCTGATCCGCCGATTCGAGGAAAAGGCGGGGCAGCTCTACGGTTTGGGTCTGATCGGCGGTTTCTGTCACTTGTATATCGGGCAGGAGGCGGTCGCGGTGGGGCTGCAGTCGGCGCTCGACATGCCCAAGGACTCGGTCATTACCGGTTACCGCGATCACGGGCACATGCTGCTTTGCCGGATCGACCCCAAGCTCGTCATGGCTGAATTGACGGGGCGTCAGGCAGGAATATCGAAGGGCAAGGGCGGGTCGATGCACATGTTCGACGTCGCCAAGGGGTTTTACGGCGGCCACGGCATCGTCGGTGCGCAGGTCTCGCTGGGTGCGGGCCTTGCCTTTGCGCATAAATATCGCGGCGACGGCGGCGTTTGCCTCGCTTATTTTGGCGACGGCGCGGCGAACCAGGGGCAGGTATACGAGGCGTTCAACATGGCAGCGCTGTGGGACCTGCCGATCGTGTTCGTCATCGAGAACAATCAATATGCGATGGGCACCAGCGTCCAACGCTCGTCGGCAGAAACGCATCTATATCGCCGGGGCGAAAGCTTCACGATCCCCGGCTTGTCGATCGACGGGATGGACGTGCTCGCGTGTCGCGCCGCCGCCGAAGTCGCGCTAGCGTGGACGCGGGGGGGGAAGGGGCCGATCATCCTCGAGATGAAGACATATCGCTATCGCGGCCATTCGATGTCCGATCCCGCAAAGTACCGGACGCGCGACGAGGTACAGGCGATGCGCGAAACGCGTGACCCGATCGAGGCGTTGAAGAAAGAGCTCGATGCAGCGGGCATCGACGAGGCGAAGCTGAAGGATATCGACAAGGAGATCCGCGGCATCGTCGCCGAAGCCGCCGATTTCGCCGAACAGTCACCCGAGCCGCCGCTCGAGGAATTGCACACCGACGTGCTGGTGGGGCGGTACTGATGGCGATCGAGCTGAAGATGCCTGCACTCTCGCCAACGATGGAAGAGGGCACGCTCGCCAAGTGGTTGGTCAAGCCTGGCGATATGGTGAAATCGGGCGACATCCTCGCCGAGATCGAGACCGACAAGGCGACGATGGAATTCGAAGCGATCGACGAAGGCGTGATCGGCGAACTGCGCGTCGCGGCGGGTACCGACAATGTGAAGGTTGGCACGG
>JAYTAR010000197.1:0-1689 GCA_043737455.1 Sphingomonadales bacterium
ACGAATTCATCGAATCGAAGAAGTCCTCGTTGGTCTTGGCGTCTTTCATCTTGTCGAGCAGAAACTCCATTGCGTCGATCGTTCCCATCTGCATCAGGATACGACGAAGTACCCACATCTTCGATAGCTTGCCCTTTTCGACGAGCAGCTCTTCCTTGCGCGTGCCCGACTTGCCGACATCGAGCGCCGGGAATACGCGCTTGTCGGCGACTTTGCGATCAAGCACGATTTCGGAGTTACCCGTGCCCTTGAACTCCTCGAAAATAACCTCGTCCATGCGGCTACCGGTATCGATCAGCGCGGTCGCGATAATCGACAGCGATCCGCCCTCCTCGATATTGCGCGCAGCACCGAAGAAGCGCTTTGGCCGTTGCAACGCATTGGCATCGACGCCGCCGGTCAAAACCTTGCCCGACGAGGGCACGACCGTGTTATAGGCACGACCCAGACGCGTGATCGAATCGAGCAGGATGACGACATCCTTCTTATGCTCGACCAGCCGCTTCGCCTTTTCGATCACCATCTCGGCAACCTGGACGTGGCGCGTGGCGGGCTCGTCGAAAGTCGAGGAAATGACCTCGCCTTTCACGCTGCGCTGCATGTCGGTGACTTCCTCGGGTCGCTCGTCGACGAGCAGCACGATCAGGAATACTTCGGGGTGATTGTCGGTAATCGCCTTGGCGATATTCTGGAGCAGCACCGTCTTGCCGACGCGCGGCGGTGCGACGATCAGCGCGCGCTGTCCCTTGCCCTGCGGCGCGACGATGTCGATCACGCGCGCCGACTTGTCCTTGACGGTGGGGTCGAGCGTGTCGAGGCTGAGCTTCTCATCGGGATAGAGTGGCGTCAGATTGTCGAAATTGACGCGGTGCCGGACCGCTTCGGGGTCGTCGAAATTGACCGCGGTCAGCTTCGTCAGCGCGAAATAGCGTTCACCGTCCTTGGGACCGCGGATCTCACCCTCGACCGTATCGCCGGTTCGCAGCCCATGTTTGCGCACCTGATTGGGTGACACGTAAATGTCGTCGGGGCCCGCGAGATAGTTCGCCTCGGGGCTGCGCAGGAAGCCGAAGCCATCCTGCAGCACCTCGATCGTACCGATCCCCATCACCTGGTCACCCTGTTCGGCCTGGACCTTCAGGATGGCGAACAGCAGATCTTGTTTGCGCAATGTCGACGCGCTTTCGACACCGAGCGCCTCGGCCATCTCGACCAGCTCGGCGGGGGGCTTTTTCTTCAAGTCTTTGAGATGCATCATCTTTTTTCCGGAAAATTAGGCGGACACTGTCTTGCCAGCGTCCCGCGAGCGACCAAGGACTGGGCGCGCCAAGTGGCCCGAACGGGCTACCTGATCGATGTCGGGCGGATCGAGGCTCAAGTCAAGAAGTCTAGAACGGCTTTGCGATGACCATCAGCACGATCACGATCGTCGCCAGGCTCGGAATTTCGTTAAGTAATCGCAAGCTACGCCCCGATGCCGTGCGCTGACCGCCCGCCAGTTTGCGCGCATAGCTGACCATCCACATCTGATAAACGGTCAGACCGACGACCACCAAGAATTTGATGCGGAACCACCATTCGGCCGCCGCGCCGATGTTTAGCACCAGCGCGAGACCGAGCGCCCAGACGACGACCATCGATGGGTTGAGGATGATCGCGACCAGCCGCGCCTCGCGCGTCGCCCATGCC
>JAYTAR010000198.1:0-1684 GCA_043737455.1 Sphingomonadales bacterium
GATACAGCGTGTTGTCGAGATCGAAGATCCACGTCTCGATATGGGCGAGGGGGTGCGGCACGCGCCCGGCTATAGCCGTCCGTGCGGACGATGCAAAAGTCGCTTGCGCTTGACGCTGCGTCATCGGCTACGACTCGCGGCATGGAGACGCTGTCGATCACGGAAGTCTGCCGCCGCACCGGGCTTTCGGCGCGCTGAGTCAGGCACACTATCCCTTAAAGACGTGTGTTCGATGATAGGCCAAGAATTCGGGATGCGGACGTGCCGACATATCATTCGGTTGTCGTAGCGACGCGCCCGATACGACGAGACGCCGAGCCATATCGGCGACGCTGCCGTTCGCGACGAGAATTCTCGAATCGTTGTCGACCGAGATCAATCCACGATCGAACATCCAGTGTACCGTCCCACTCAGCGCGAGACCATTGCGCGCAGCGTCCGGACCGCCCGCCGCAACCGGTCGAATATGCGCCGCCTGAACCTCGGGCCGCCCGCCGCCATTGATCAGCTTAAGACCGCTGATTGCACAGCAATTGTCATAGGCTTCGCGAACGCGGTGCGAGAAGGCGGCGTCACGAAACGGCCGTTGCGTTAGTCGCTCGACCATTGCACGCGGCTCCCATTCGAGGCTCGCTTCGGCAACTTGGAGACTGGGGAGTTGGTCGGCGATTTGCCAGTCAGTCGTTGGGTTTAGAACAGGTGCAAACCCAAATTTCAGGATGGCATTAAACTCAGCTTGAGGGATGCGCCTTACCGACCACCCAAATGCACCTGCGTTTGCGCTACCATCGGCCTTGGTTAGCGCAGCCTCGAATGTCCGACCGTCGACCCGCATCGGTACGGCCCGATCAAAATCGAGATAGCGAGACAAGCTTGCGTAGAAATGGCCATCGCGTTGCGTATCGGCAACGACTGAATCCACCGCAACCAGCGCGAAGTAGCTTTGGCGGCCATCGCCACGGCGGGGCTCGTAGTAGATTGCCCAATCGCCAATCGCCGCCTGCATTGCTTTGAGATACTGTGCAGGAAAATGGTAGTGCCGGTCTGGCCGGTCATCGTAGATCGAGTTTGATCGATGCGTCAAAACGACATTAACCATCCTGTTTTGACACGTCCGGGTCCAAACCTAATCTTACCAGCTGCTGAGCCGTCGCTTGCTCAAGAACCGCTTTCTGAGATGTCACGGTCTGTGCGGCCAACTCTATTGAGCGCTTGATCGCACGGCGGCGAACTGATTGTAATGCGGGCGTTGTCTTTACGTGGCACGCTGATGGTTCCTGCTACGGCAGACACATTAGCGCCACAAAAGCTACGCCAATGCAAGGGTTAGCGGGTCGGCGTCGGTTCGGCACCTGAGTAATCGTAGAATCCCCGTCCCGATTTCTTGCCGAACCAGCCAGCCTCGACGTACTTCACCAGCAGCGGTGCCGGGCGGTATTTGGGGTCTCCGGTCGCGTCTTGCATGACCCGCATGATCGACAGCAGCGTGTCGAGCCCGACGAAATCGGCGAGCGTCAGCGGCCCCATCGGGTGGTTGGCGCCGAGCTTCAGCCCCGCGTCGATGTCGGTCACCGAGCCGACGCCTTCGCCCAGCGCGAAGATCGCTTCGTTAAGCATCGGGCACAGGATGCGGTTGACGATGAACGCCGGGGCGTCGGCGGCCTCCACGGCGGTCTTGCCGAGC
>JAYTAR010000199.1:0-1684 GCA_043737455.1 Sphingomonadales bacterium
GACGATCCCGACGGGACGTGGCGGCATGGTGAAATTCGCACGCAAACCATCGGCGCCTTGAAGCTTCACGCTTTCGACCGCCCAGCCGAAGCCGGCATCGCGCCGAACGGACCCTTCGGCGGCGAGGGCGACGCCGCTTCGCTGCCGCCCGATCGCCGTGCTCAGCGCATTGCCGAGCGATTGCAGCGGCGTGCCCGCAAGCACCGCGAGCGAGCGTTGCGCAGCGGCCATCGTGCTACCTTGCGGCCGGACTCGCCCCGTCAGCGTGCCCCGCGCTTCGGCGACGTCGTGGAGCGCATAGCGTCCCACCAGCCGAGCATTCTCCAACCGCACGCCCGCCACCGACGCGACCGGTGCGTCAAGGCGGTAGTCGCCAGCGAAGCCGCGCTCGACGCTCGTGACCGTTGCCGCTCCCGTAACTGACCCCAGTGCGACCGAGCCGTAGCGCACTTCGCGCAATGCCGCGCGTGTGTCGGCGGTCTGGAGCAGCAATGACCGCGACAGGCGCATGTCGACGTCGGCGCGTGCCGTGGCGATCGTTGCCCCCGCGCAGCGCGCATCCTGCGTCCAGACCGGTCCGACGAGTCGCGGCGCGCCTGAAGAAACCGTCACGCGGACTGCCGCATCGACGCGATCCGCTGCGCAATCGCCGCGTCGCAGGCGTGTCGCGATGACGCGCGCATGACCGTCGAAGCCGTCGCTCAGCACGCCCTTCCCCTGCAGCGCGACCGCGACATTGCCGTAATCGCTCGCGATCGCGATCGCGGTGTCGCGCAGATCGACGGGGATGGCGGGCAACGCAAAGCTCTTGCCATCGGACGCGGGCAGCAGCGGGTCGATCGCACCCCAGCTGACGCGCGTGCCCACCAACCGCCCGCGCAGTCGCACGCCCGATGCGCGCACGCCGGTCACGCGCACGCCGCTCCACGTCGGCGCGAGCGACACCTCGGCCCAGTCGGCGGTCAGGTCGGGCCGTGTAGGATCGCCGACGACGAGCTGCTCGAGGCGCTGCGTGCGGAACCCAACATCGCGCACGGTGTAACGCGCCGCGACACCGCGCGCGCGCAGGACTCGATCGATCGCATCGGCCGCGATCGGACGCCGCGCGCTCCACAGTCCGGCGAGCAGCAGCGCTACGGCTGCTCCGCCACCTGCCCAGTTACGCATCGCTCTACCCACGCTCGCGCTTTTCGGTGCAAGCGCGCAGCGGGGCAAGCGATTTGACCGGGCCGACGCGCACGCTAGTCAACGGCGATGGCCCCCGCCCCATCCGCTCCCGCTCCATCTGATGCCGCCCCTTCCGATGCCGCCGCCTCCGATGCCGTCGGCCACCGCGCACGATTGCGCGACCGGCTCCTCGCCGACGCCGGCGCGCTGCAGGATTACGAACTGCTCGAATATCTGCTCGGCCTCGCCATCCGGCAGGGCGATACCAAGCCGACCGCCAAGGCGCTGATCCGCGAGTTCGGCAGTATCGGCCACGTCCTGTCCGCCGAACCCGCCGCGCTGATGCGCGTCAAGGGCGTCAAGGAAACGAGCGCGGCGGCGATCCGGATCGCGCGCGCGACGGCGCTGGCATTGCTGCGCGCCGAAGTCATCGATCGCCCGCTCCTGGCAAGCTGGCAGGCGTTGCTCGATTATCTGCGCGGCGACATGGCGTTCCTCGCGGTCGAGCGCGTGCGGG
>JAYTAR010000200.1:0-4413 GCA_043737455.1 Sphingomonadales bacterium
CCGCGAGCAGCGCTGCGGTCTCGGCAAGTCCCGCCGCGTTGATGTCGGCAAGCCCGACGAACCAGCCGCGCTTCGCGAACAATTGCGCGGTCGCGCGCCCGATGCCCGAACCGCCGCCGGTGATGAAGATCGCTTGCCTGGTCACGCTTCCCTTCTCCCTTGGCATTCGTCACACCCGCAATCATGATCGCGCGCAAGCCAGAATCAGGACCCGCGGTCGTCCTCGACACGGTGACGAAGCGGTATGACGAACGTCGCGCGCTCGATACGGTGACGCTTGCGATCGACGGCGGCAGCTTTGTCGCGCTGGTCGGAGGCTCGGGATCGGGGAAGTCGACGCTCATCCGTACGATCAACCGGCTGGTCGAACCCGACGAAGGCCGCATCACGATCGACGGTCGCGATATCATGGATGACGACGCGCCGCTGCTGCGGCGACGCATCGGTCATGTCATCCAGGGAATTGGCCTGTTCCCGCACATGAGCGTCGCGGGCAACATCGCGATTGGGCTCCGTATCGCGAGGCAATACGACACCGGAGCGCGCGTCGCGGAACTGCTCGATCTGGTGGGGTTGCCGCAGGACTTCGCGACACGTGTGCCAGCGACCTTATCGGGCGGTCAGGCGCAGCGCGTCGGAATCGCGCGCGCGCTAGCGACCGCACCGCGCCTCATGCTGCTCGACGAACCGTTCGGCGCGCTCGACCCACTGACGCGCGATACGCTCGGCCGCGCCTATCGCGCGCTGCACGATCGGCTGCGGCTGACGAGCATCATGGTGACGCACGACATGGCCGAGGCGCTGCTGCTCGCGGATCGTGTCGTCGTGCTCGATGCCGGACGCATCGTCGCCGACGCGACACCGGGTGCGCTGCTCGGCGGTGCGGGCGGTACCGTGGCACAGGCGATGGTCGCTGTACCGCGTGCACAGGCGGCGCGGCTGGCGGCGATGACGTCATGATCGAACGCCTGCTGCCGCTTATCGCCAGCCATGTGCTGATCGCGAGCGCGGCGCTGGCGCTGGGGTTGCTGCTTGCGCTGCCGCTTGGCGTCGTCGCCGCGCGCAACCGCCGCGTCGGGCAGGTGGTGCTGGGCTTTGCCAGCCTCGTGCAGACGATCCCTTCGCTGGCGTTGCTCGCTTTATTCTACCCGCTGCTGTTGGCGGTAAAGACCGCGACCGGCCTCGCGCTCTCGCCGCTCGGCTTCCTGCCCGCCTTGCTCGCGCTTACCCTCTACGCGCTGCTTCCGATCGTGCGGAATACCGTGGTCGCGCTGCACGGCATCGATGCCGACGTCATCGAAGCTGCCGATGGGCTCGGCATGACGGCAATGCAAAAGCTGCGGCTGGTCGAGGCGCCGCTTGCGCTGCCCATCGTGATGGCGGGCATCCGGACCGCGGCGGTGTGGACGATCGGCGCAGCGACGCTATCGACGACGGTCGGCCAGCCGAGCTTGGGCGACGTGATCTTTTCGGGGCTGCAGACGCAGAACTGGTCGCTGGTCGTCGCGGGCTGCGTCGCCGCCGCGCTGCTGGCGCTTGTCGCCGATGCGCTGCTTGCGCTTGCCGAACGCGGCATCGGGCGTGGACCCCGCTGGCTGTGGATCGCGGCACTCGCGCTCTTCGTCACGGGGCCGGTCGTCGCGCTCGTATCGCAGGTGCGACCCGCGCAGCGTATCGTCACGATCGGCGCAAAGAGTTTTGCCGAGCAATACATCCTCGCGCGCGTCATCGGCCACCGGCTCGAAGCGGCGGGCTTCCGCGTCATCTACAAGGAAAACCTTGGTTCGGCGGTCGTGTTCGGCGCGGTCGCGAGCGGCGCGGTCGACGTGTCGGTCGATTATGCGGGGACTTTGTGGACCAACGAGATGAAACGCGGCGACAATCCGCCGCGCGCCGCGATGGTCGCAGGAGTGACGGCGTGGGCGGCGCGTGAACGCGGCATCACCGTGCTCGGCCCGCTCGGCTTCGAGAACGCCTATGCGCTGGCGATGCGCGGCGACGCGGCGCGCGCGCGTGGCATCGCGAGCATCGCCGACCTGAGCGCTGCCGCGCCGCAATTGACGCTCGGTTCCGATCTCGAATTTCTCGATCGCCCCGAATGGAAGACGATCCGCACCGCTTATGACCTAAACTTCGGCGCGACTCGCACCTTTGCGCCGACGTTCATGTACGATGCGCTCAAATCGGGCGACGCCGACGTCATCAGCGCCTTTTCGAGCGACGGCCGCATCGCCGCCGACGGCCTCGTCGTGTTGACCGACCCCAAGGGCGCGATCCCCAGCTACGACGCGCTCCTCCTGCTCGGCCCCGCCGCCACCCGCGACCCCCGTCTGGTCGCCGCGCTGCGCCCGCTAGTAGGTGGTGTCCCGGTCGAAGCGATGCGCCAAGCCAATCTCATGGTCGATTGCGCGCAAGGAAAGGTGTCGCCCGACGCTGCCGCAAAATGGCTCGCGAAATCGCTTGAACGTTGAATTCAGCACCAGCGCCGGGTTTCACGAGGTACGTCAGATGCGACCGCAATTACTCGGAGCCGGAGCCTGGGCAAAGCGCGCATCGACCCAGTCAAGCGTCTCTTTGACCGAATCGGCGGCACTCGACGGGTGTCCGGCTCCAACGATAGTAACGTACTGCAGTCGCACGCCATTGCGACACATCTGTCTTGCAAAAGCCCGAGTGACATCAGGGCCGACGATCACATCGCGCGGGTTTTGCGCGATCAGGACAGGGACACCGGGATCGCGCGGCGACGGGCTGTTTTCGCGGGCGATGCGCGCCCAGGGCTGGATGCGCCCGAGGTCGACATTCTTTAGATCGCGCCGCAGTACGAGAACACCGAGCATCGTTCCAAGCTTTGGCTTCTGGCCGAGCACGATGCAATTATTCTGCGCCAGCCGCCGGATCACGCCTTGGGTCGCGCGGCTACCAAGGGTCGCAAGCGGGGCGCCGTAATGTTGCGACCAGCTGTAGGCCGTAAAGGCTGTAAGGAAAGCGCGAACAGACGGGTCGCTGCCCGACGACAGGTTCTGCACCAAATCGGTCGGAGGCGCGGCAGCAGCAACGCCCATGAGCGTCAGTTCGGGCGCATAGCGGCGCGCACTTTGCCCGGTCCACAGTGCGGCATGGCCGCCCTGCGACTCGCCCCAGACGGCAAAGCGGTTGCCCGCCGCCGCGCCGGCGATCGCGCGCGCGGCGCGAATGGCGTCCAGCACCGAATTGGCTGCGCTGACCCCTGCAAGATAAGGGTGCGGCATCGCGCTACCAAGACCGGGGTAATCGGGCGCAACGACCGTATAGCCACGCCGTATGGCCTCGCCGAGCCCTGGCGTCGCGTCGAAGAAATTACCGTCGCGCGACGGTGCGCACTGCGATGCGACCCCCGACGTGCCATGTGCCCAGGCCAGCACCTTGCGCGGTTGGAGCGGTATCGCCTCGCGCGGTGCAACGACCATGCCGGTAACCTCGATCGCGTCACCCCGGTCGCTTGTCGTCCAGTATCGCACACGCCAGGCCTGCATGCCGCCTGGTGTTTCGACGACCGGTTCTGCACTCGCCAGCGTTCCCGGTGGCGCGGCCGTGGCTCCTGTGACGTAGGTCGCTGCGATCAGTACCGAGGTCAACCATCTCATCCCGATCCCTTCCGCAATCGTCAGGCGTGCCAAGTCTTGTGACGCCGACGGACTCACGTCCAGTATAATATCCGTGCATCAGGTAGCGCCGCCGCGATGCAATCGAAGAACCAAGTTTTCATCTCGGTCATCGTCGGTTTGTCGTAGACGTGCTTGATGCCGCCGAACTTCGAGCGCTTTTCGGCGCGGCGGTCGCCGCTCATGTCGAGCGCGGAGCCGGGGTACCAGCTGTCGAGCACCGCTTTCGACCCTGCAGTGTAGCGGTGCGTGATCAGCTCGATCGTCAGGTCGAGCGTGGGAAGGTCGGCAAGCGCCGTCGCGACGTCGGCGATCAACGTGCCATAGGCCTCGCGCCAGCCCTCGGCGGCGATGATCGGCGCGATCGTGAGGCCGACCGGGTAGCCCGCGCGCGCCATCGCCGCGAGCCCCGCGATCCGCGCTGCGACGCGCGACGTGCCGCCCTCGAACTGCGCGAAGAGCGGCGGGTTGAGCGAGGCGCGCATGCGCGTGCGGCCTTTGTGCGCGAGCGTCAGCAATGGCGCGACCGCGTCGAATTTCGTCGTGAAGCGCAACTGTGCGTCGACATCCCATTCGCCGAAATGCGCGATCGTGGCGGCAAGCGAGCCGGTCAGATGCTCGATCCCGAGCGGATCGGTATAGCACGACGCCTCGAACGTCGTCCCCTCGTGCGCGCGGCTGACCGAGCGCGAGGTGATGCGCCCCTGACCGAGAAAGCTCGGCAACACGCCCAGAATTTCGGGCAGATTGGCGTAGGCGCGCACGATCG
>JAYTAR010000201.1:0-1675 GCA_043737455.1 Sphingomonadales bacterium
TCGACGAAGCGCTGGTCGATCGCATCGCGGCGTTCGGCGGGCCGGTGCTGATCGGGCCACGCAGCGGCAGCAAGACGCGCGACTTCGCGATCCCGGACACGCTCCCGCCCGGTTCGCTGCAGCGGCTGATCAACCTCAAGGTGGCCCGCGTCGAGTCCCTGCGCGAGGGGCTGGTCGAGGACGGCGCGGGCTTTTGCGTGCGGCGGTGGGTCGAGGACATCGAAAGCGCGATTGCGCCGGAAATCGCGACCTCAGCGGGGCGAGTTGTGGTCTATCGGCAAGGCGAAGTGCGCTATGTGGCTTGCTGGCCCGACGCGCCTTTGCTCGATCGCGTGATCCGGGCGATGGCCGAGACCGCCGAAGTGGTCGTAACGGCGCTTCCGCGCGACCTGCGACTGCGCCGCGCGGGCAATTATGTGTTCGCGTTCAACTATGGTCCTGAGGCGATCGATCTCGCCGCGCTGTGGCCTGATGCGGCGAGCTTCGATTATCGCGTTGGCGGAGCGGTCATCGCGCCGGCGGGGGTCGCGGTCTGGACCGCAGGCACGTGCGTCAACTCGAGCCCGAGCGCCCAGCGACGCTGAAACCCGCGCCAGTATTTCGGCTGGGCATCGCCCGCATAAGCCGCGCCGATTTGCTCACCCGGAGCATTGGGCCAGTCGCCATCGGCGGCGCGCGGGGTGGGTACGTCGAGATAGGCTGCGCGGCTACGATCGCTCTTCAGTGTCAGGTCGAGAAAGGCGGTGATGAAATGCAGGTTGATCGCATTGGTGCGATCGCCGCGCCACACCGGCTCAACCAGCGCGTCCATGCCCTGAAAGGTGGTCAGGCCCGTGGGGGTCGCGTTGTTGCCGAGGTTGTGGCGCGCGGCTTGGAACAGCAACAACCGGTGGTCGCTGGCCGCGAGTTGATCGAAGATCCACCGCGCGCCCTGGCGATAATCGACGATGTCGTCGCTGTCCCCGACGATCATCAGCAGCGGCTGGCGGATCGCGGCAAGGGACGCGGGGGTCCAGGCGCGATTGGCGGGCTGGCCGCCCCACGGCGCGATCGTCACCACCGCCTTCACCGAAGCCGCCACGACGGGGTCGGGCGTAGTCAGCACGGCGCGACCGGGTGCGGGAATTTGCATGACCGTGGCGCTGGCCGGATCGTAGATTGCGCCAGCGGTGGCGAGCGCGCCGAAGCCGCCCATCGAATAACCGATGAGGCCGATCCGCGTCGGGTCGATCAGCGTGGCGATCGGGTCCTTGCCGGTCGGCAGTGCGGCGATGACCGAGCGTTGGTCGCGTGCGCGATCGCGGACGACATTACCGAACGACAGAGCGAAGCTGGTAGCGTCAGTGAAGGCAGCATCGACATGGTCGATCGCGGCGACAACATACCCTTTCGAGGCGAGGTTCTCGCCCAGGTAGCTCATCGATTCGCTCCACCCGCCAAAGCCGTGCGACAGCACTACCAAGGGATAGCGATGGCCTCGCAGCGGCGCGGCGTCGGCGATCGCGATGCCGGGGGTGACGAGGTCGGCGATCTTGCCGTTGCGGGTGCTGAGTGCATGGCTGTAGCGCACCGCGCTGACGCCCGGCGTGGCACTTGTGGGATACCACAGTCGCACGGCGAGCGTCCGCGGGCGCTGCTCCAGCGTCCCGCTCATCGCTCCGGCGAGCGTCAGCGT
>JAYTAR010000202.1:0-4389 GCA_043737455.1 Sphingomonadales bacterium
GGGATCGCGGGTCGCATCGGTCACGTTACATCTCCTCGACGGCGGTCACACCCATGACCGACAAGCCGTTGCGTACAATTTGCCCGATCCCCGCAACCAGGAAAAGCCTCGCGCGCGCCCGTTCTGGGACATTAACCACCAGAACCCGCCGTTCGGGCCGGTCATTGCCCATGTTGAAGTACGCATGGAACGCCGCGGCAAGGTCATAGAGGTAGAATGCGATGCGGTGCGGCTCGCGTGCGAGTGCCGCAGCCTCGACGATCCGCGGGAACTGCGCCGCGAGTCGCAGTAACTCGAGATCTTCCGCGTCGAGTTCGGCCAGGTCGGCATCGTCGGCGCTCAACCCCGCCTCGGCTGCCTTGCGCGCCAGCGAGCGGATGCGCGCATGTGCGTATTGGACATAGAAAACGGGGTTGTCCTTCGACGCCTCCACTACCTTGGCGAAATCGAAGTCCATCTGGGCGTCGGCCTTGCGCGTTAGCATCGTGAAGCGGACGACATCCCTGCCTACTTCGTTGACGACGTCGGCAAGCGTCACGAAATTGCCCGAACGCTTCGACATCTTCACCGGCTCGCCGTTTCGCAGCAGCCGCACCATCTGAACAAGCTTCACGTCGAACGGTTTGCCGTCGGTGAGCGCGGCGACCGCGGCGCGGATGCGCTTCACCGTTCCCGCGTGATCGGCACCCCAAATATCGATCAGCGCGTCGACGCCTTCGGCCTTTTGCAGATGATATGCCATGTCGGCACCGAAATACGTCCACGTGCCGTTCGACTTGCGGATCGGGCGATCCTGGTCGTCGCCGAACGCAGTCGAGCGGAACAGCGGCAGTTCGACCGGCTCCCAATCGTCGGGCGCATCGCCCTTGGGCGCTTCGAGGACGCCGTCATAGACCAGGCCTTTTGCCCGCAGGATTGCCTCGGCCGCCTCGGGCTTCTTCGCAGCCTGCACTGCGGCCTCCGACGCGAACACGTCGTGATGAATGCCCAGCAGCGCGAGGTCGGTGCGGATCAGGTCGAGCATCGCTGCAACCGCATGCGTCCGGAACGACGCGAGCCACGCGTCCTCGGCTGCGTGCGCGTAACGATCGCCATACTCTGCCGCGAGCGCCTGCCCGACGGGAACCAGATAGTCGCCCGGGTACAGTCCCTCGGGCACGTCGATCGTCTCGCCGAGCGCCTCGCGGTAGCGCAGATGTACCGAGCGCGCGAGCACATCGACCTGCCCGCCTGCGTCGTTGACGTAATATTCGCGGACGACCCGGTGCCCCGCCCATTCGAGCAGGCTCGCGAGCGCGTCGCCGACCACCGCGCCCCGGCAATGCCCCATGTGCATCGGGCCCGTCGGGTTCGCCGAGACATATTCGATATTGACCGCGCTGCCCGCGCCCAAGGTCGACCGCCCATAGTCGTCGCCCAGCGCGTGGATCATCGCGAGCTCGCGCCGCCAGACGTCATCGGCGAGCGCCAAGTTGATGAAGCCGGGTCCAGCGATCTCGACCGCCGTCACGCCGGGTACTTTAGCGAGTTCGAGCTTCATCAGTTCGGCGAGCGCGCGCGGCGCCATGCCTGCGCTCTTTGCCAGAACCATCGCAGCATTGGTCGACAGATCGCCATGCGCCGGGTCGCGCGGCGGCTCGACGGTCACGGCGGTTCGCGACGCGTCGGCAAGCATAGGCAAAGCGTCGAGGGCTGCGTCAAGATGCGCAGCGAAATCGCGGTACAGGGTCATGGCAGGCGCTTAGCGAAGGTGCGATAGATTGCCTACCGCGTCACTCTGCCTGGAGGAGAAAGACATCAGCTGCGGATGAGCCGCGCCTTCATCGGCGTAATGTTGCCCGGGAACAGCGCTGCACGCACTTTTGCCGGATCGAGCGCGTAATGCTGTGCCAGCGTCGTCGCGATCAGCGCGTCGAGGCTCATCGTCGGTTTCAAGTCGCGACCCTCATAGAGCGCGCTTGCGCTCAATCCCGGCCAGTCGGCAACGACTCGTCCGCCAGCCACCGTGCCGCCGAGCAGGATCGCCGCACTGCCGGTACCATGGTCGGTTCCGCCGGTGCCGTTCACCGACGCCGTGCGGCCAAATTCGGTCGCGACCAAGACCACAGTGTTCGCCCAATTGGTACCGAGCCCTGTCCGGAGCGAGGCGAGCAATTGGTCGAGTCCGCGCAATTGTGCCGCAAGCCGCCCTTTCTGCCCGGCATGCGTATCCCACCCGCCGGTCTCGATCATCGCGATGCGTGCGCCGCCCCCAGTCAACAGGCGCGCGGCAAGTTCGCCCGTCGCCGCACCATTGCGTCCCCCGGCATCGGCAAGATCGCTTGTCATCGCGCGCGTCTCCATCGCGGTCGACCACAAGGCATGAAGCTGTGGATCGAGCGCGTAGAGCGCCGATACGCGCCCGAGCAGGTCGTCGGTGGGCTGCGGTAGCGCGGTCGGGGCGAATGACGCCACCTCGACGCGCCCACGCAGCGCCGCCGGGATCGTCGACGACAGCGCGATCGCCTCGCGCTGGGTGCCTGGCAGCAGCGCGAGAAACCGATTGAGCCAGCCGTCCTTCAACTGATAGGCGGCGGCACCACCGGTTTCGAGAACGTTCTGGCCGTCGAAATGCGAACGGTCGCGATAGGCCGAAGCGACCGCATGCGCGAACAGTGCTTCGTTCCTTGCGTAAAGCTTCGCAGTCTCGACAAGCGCGGGGTGCAGCGCGAACATCGCATCGAGCCGCGCTCCGGCACCGTCGAGCAGGCTGCCGCGCAGCCCCGCAAATTCGGGATCGCCGACCGGGCGTACGATGTCGAGCCCGTCAGCCGCGCCACGCTGGATGATGAACACGAAGCGGCGCTCGGTAGGGGCCGCCGCGACGACGATCCCGGGCATCGCGAACACGCCCGCGCCGATCACGCCACGCGCAAGGAGTTGCCGACGGTCGATCATGGTCATCTCCGCATGAATTCGGGCGAAACAAGCAGGAGCGCCAGCCCCTCGACGCGGTTTTCCGCGCGAGCGATCGCGGCCAGTGTCGCCGGGCTGCCACCCCCGGGCAGTATCTGCTTCGCGAGCGATCGCGGGTCGAGACTGGCGTCGGCACGCTGCGCAAGGCGTGCCGCCGCCGCGACGCGGCGCATCAGCGCATCGGGACCGGCCCAGGTCGCGTCGGTGTCATCGTAACCGGCGGGGCTCCCAGGACGCCAGACCGGTTGCCCAAGCTGGGTTGCAAGCCCGGCGACCGCCTGGCCGTCGACGGTGCGCACCCCGAGCGCCCTGAACGACGACACCATCCAGTCCCACGGACTCTTGAACTTCATCGGCGCAGCGTTCGCCAGTTCAGGTGCGTCGAGCAGCGCGCGATAAACGCTCGGGAGGTCACCCCCGCTCGCCGTGAAGCGATCCGCCAACCGCGCGACCAGCGCGGGCGGCGGGGTGTCGCCCGCGAAATGGCGCGCGAGCTTGGTCGCCAGATGCGTCGCAGTCGCGGGATGTGCCGCAAGATCGAGCAGGATTTGCCGTGCCTGATTCTCGCCGTCGGCATCGTAGCGCCGCCCCAGGATCATACGCGCGCCCGGTTGATGCAGCGCGGGCGCAAAGACGAAATTACCCGCGGTCCCGTCAGCTTCCAGCGCCTGCGCGAGCCCTGGCCGCGCCAACCCCGCGACGGTCCAGCCGGTCATCGCCCGCGCCAGTTCGGTGACATCGTCCTGCCCATAGCCGGTGCGGACGCCGAGCGTGTGCAGCTCCATGATCTCGCGCGCGAGATTTTCGTTCAGGCCGACGCGACGGGTGCCGCGCGCGGCGACGCGAAGACCCAATTGGCTGTCAGGGCCGACCGACTGCGCCTGATCGAGATAGAGCAGCATCGCCGGGTGATGCTCGACCGCAAGCAGCATCTCGGAAAACTTGCCCAGCACGTGCGGGCGAATTGCTTCGGTTTCGAGCAGCCCGCCGAGCCCGATCACCTGAAGCTTCTCGGTCGAAATCGCAAAATGGTTCGCCCAAAAATGCACCATCCGCTCGACGAACGGCGCGGGCGACGCGATGGCGGCGTTGGCGCGTGCGCCGACCAGCGCCAGATACTGGCTGCGCGCGACCTGTTGCACATATTTGCGCGAGTCCATCAGCGCCATGCGCAGAACGGGATCATCCTTGGGTGCACCCATGCCCGCCGTGCGCGATTCGGCACGCGCCTCTCGCGTTGCTTCCAGATAGTCGGCAAGGCTTTTCGAGACAGTCGCGCGATCGGGCGCCGTAGCGAATGCGGCGGGACGCGGATCGAACCGGTCGAACTGCCGAACCGCCTGTTCCTTCGTATCGGGGCGCAGTCCCAAGCCGAACCGCGCCTGCGCACATGCAGGATCGAGCATCGCCATTCCTTTGCTGCCGAAGCTTCCT
>JAYTAR010000203.1:0-1670 GCA_043737455.1 Sphingomonadales bacterium
ATGACGATCTCCCGGTCGCGCAAGCTGAGCAGCCCGCGCCCCATCAGCGAGCCGCCCGCGAACTTCTCCCACGCGCGCGGACTTTGCGCGATGGTAGTGAACAGCGCCAGCGGCTCGGCCCCCGGCGGCATCGTCGCGGCCATCGCGCGCTCGAACGCCTCGGGGTAAGGTTTCGCAAGGTTGCCGATGCGGCTCACATGTACACCAAGGTCAGCCACTCGGCGGCGAGCGCGGGCTTGGTCTCGCCCTCGATCTCGACAATGACCGCGACGGTCGACTGCCACGCGGTGTCGGGGCGCTGCGTCACGTCGATCAGGGTGAAGCGGCCCCGGACGCGCTTGCCCGACTTAACCGGGGCCATGAATCGGACTTTGTTGAGGCCGTAGTTGACCCCCATCTTGACGCCTTCGACCGCGGGCATCGCACCGTAGGCGAACACCGAACACAGGCTGAGCGTCAGATAGCCGTGCGCGATTGTCGTGCCGAACGGCGTCTGCGCGGCGAGTTCGGGGTTGACGTGGATGAACTGGTGATCGCCGGTGACATCGGCAAACGCGTCGATGCGCGCCTGATCGACGAGCACCCAGTCGGACACCCCGACCTCTGTCCCCACCATCGCGCGGTACGCGTCGAGCGGCACGGTGGCACGCATCGTCTGTCTCCCCGTATTTCGTCGCAGTCTTGGCGAAGGGTGACGGGTGCGTCAACGGGCGTGGTGGGGTGGCTCGACCCAACTCAGGATCGATCGCCGATAATTTGTCGTGTCAGCATTTGAGCCGCCTCGCTAGCGACGGCCTTTCGTTGACGTTCGACATTTCGACCGGCGATCGTCGCCAAATCGAGCACGTGATCCGCCGACTGCAACAGGCCCACCGCTTCCAAAGCCCGCAGAAAATTACCGGTACTGATTATGTGAACCTGCTCGTCGGTAGGAGACCGACGCCGTGCGACATCGTTGTCTTCGAACAAAAGCAACGCCTGACCATCGGGATTTGCGGCCAGGAAACGGTTGAGCGTTTCAAAGGCTGCCTGCTCGCCAAGACCGCGGGTCGAACGCCGGTCGTCGAGTCGACGCTGGAAATCGATGCCGATCGCCGTCGGAGCTATCCGCACCGTCTCGTTCGCGTCGATCCAATCGACAATCCGATCTGCGCCCGGCGCGCCGCGTATGCGTGTCGCCTCGAGAAAAACCGCATCTGGGATGCTCACGAGCAGCCCCGGACGCAACAACAGATCAAGCGAGTCACCGAGCGCGAGTGTAATCAGCGGCGACGTATCGGTCACCAGCAGCGTCAAACGCGGCATAAAAACTAGGCAGACGCGGCAAGCCGCGCTTCAAGCCAGCTCACCGCTCGCTGCCGCGCCTCGCCGCTCGGTCCGGACAATGGCGCGATTGGTGGGCGCAGGCCCAGGTCGCCAAGACCGCCCAGCACCTCAACATAATCTTGGAAGCCGCGACTTTGCAGTTCGCGCCACGAGATGCCGCCAGCCGCATAGTCTTGAAGCAGCTGCTCGCGCGTTTCGGATCGTTGCGTCGCCATACTCTGCCATTAGCAGAGCGGCGCGGTGCTTCAAACCGGAACCTGGTCAGTGGTGTCGAACTGATCCCCTGACTTCCGCGAATGCACCCGGACGGCTAGACCGAGTGCCATGACCCTCACCGCCGCCCG
>JAYTAR010000204.1:0-1670 GCA_043737455.1 Sphingomonadales bacterium
CACGGCGACGGCGGCGGTGATGGCGAGCGGCAGCGACGTGGCCCATCCGCTGCTGCCTGGCACCGGGAGCAAGGTCCACACATTCGGCGCGTTCAGCACAACATCGCCTCCGAAGTCGGCAGCCTGACGGAAATAGATCGTCGCAAGGTCGGCGGCGGGCCATCCTGCAAGCCAGGCAGGCACGAAGGCGGCAATGTAGCCGACGGGTGCGAGCAGCCACTGCTTTGCCGGAACATGGCGGGCGAGGAGGAGCGCAAGGAAGAACGGAGCGATCAGGATCGCCTGCAGCTTGATCGCCAACGCGAGCCCACACCATAGCAGCATGGCCGAATGGCGCCGATCGATCGCCGCCGCCAGAGCCAGCACGATCGGCGCGGCGTAGAGTGCGTCGCACTGGCCGAGCAGCACCGGATTGGCGAACAGTGTCGGCAGCGCGAAGACCGCTGCCCCGCCGATTGCCGCCGCTCGTACACCGAGGCTGCGCAGCAGGCGGAAACTCGCCAATGCGAGCAGGACATGTCCGGCGAGTGCGAGCAGCTTGATGATCACTGCGTCGGGCATCAGCCCTGCGAAGGGAGCCGCCAGTGCCAGCAGATAGAGATAGGGCGGGGTGTAGTTGCTGAAAGGTTCGTTGAATGCGTCAATCGGCCCGGCCGCCAAAACGTGTTGGTACCACGGAATGTAGTAGAAAGAGACATCGATCATGACATACGGAAACAGCATCCACGCCGCCGCGAAGACCCAAGCCGTGAGCAGCACGCCAACCGTCAGGGTCGGAGATGGGACTGAAGGTGATCGTGTTGCCATACCGCGCTTCCTTAACGGTCGACTGGTTAACAGCCCGCCAATGCGCACTACATGACGATGCGCCCGCCGTGGTCGTCGAACCACAGTTTTCGTTAATGTTTCATTTTGATTCATAAGCCTATTTCGGCATATTGACCGTCTGCCGACGCGGCGCGATGACAGGGTATGAAATTGGTCGTGAAACCCAAGGACGCGTTCATCATGGTGGCATCGATTGCGCTGGGGAGCGGGAGTTTGCTTGCGATGACTGCCGTGCCCGGAGCACCGAGGCCGTGTAGCCTCCACGCTGCCGAGAAGCTGCCCGAATCGGCGGGCGGAGCCGGGGCGGTGTGCGATACGGTCGAGCGCGCTATTGCCGACGCTGCGCCGGGGCTGCGCTACCGGGTCGATGTGCATGTTGTCGGCCCGTCGTCAATCAAGGCGACGCTTAGCACCGCTGACGGGCGATCGTTCCCCGAGCAGCGATTGGTGGTCAACGATCGGCTGCTTTCCAGGGAATCGATCGACCGCTTCGCGCGCGCCATCGCGGCGCAGTTGGCGGGGACGAGGAATTAACTAGGCGCGCTGGGCCGTCCAGTATTCTGTTGGTGTAACCGAGGCCTGCCGGTCAGGCCGTGTCGGGTTTTTCAAGGAGCGTAATGTGGTCGATATCGCGGGCAATGTCTCCACCACGACGACCGTGACCGTGGGCAGCACGACCTCGAATATACTCGAGCAGATCGGCGATCACGACTGGTTCCGCGTCAATCTCACTGCAGGTCAGTCGATCAGTGTGACGGTCAATGGCGTCACGCTTGAAGACAGCTATTTGTGGATTCGCAATTCGTCGGGCGCTCTATTGTTCGAAAACGACGATGCGAACG
>JAYTAR010000205.1:0-1669 GCA_043737455.1 Sphingomonadales bacterium
ACGGTCCACCGCCTGTCCGCCGACTGGTATTCCGAGCTTCGCGTCAGAGCGAAATGGAAAGTCCACCGGGCGTCGCTAAATCTCGCCACTCGTTCCGATATCCCGCATCATACTCGATTCGATCGCCTGGAGCAGGTCGAGCGAGCGAGCGAGCGATGCCGAGGTCTCGCCGACGTCCTTGGCGATCTCTTCACTCACCTCAGCTGCATTCACCACGACTTCAATCGCCTCGCGCGTGGTCAATGCGCGCTTGGCGACCAGCGCATGCAGCAGGCTTTCGACCAGAAACAGGGCCGCTTGCCCATGCGGGTCGGCGTCGGGCAGGCGCGCAGGTTCGGCCGCATTATCGTTCGTCACGTGGGTCAAGGGAAACTCCGGTCAGGCGAGAGCATCTTACTCTCAGCCGCCGGAGCCTGGTAGCGGGCCGACGATAACCCCTTCTAAGCGAAGAACGAATTCTCAAATAGCTTTGAAATCAACTTTCGACTATAATATTGGATAATTTGCAAATGGTTGGGGGTGTGGGACACGGGCGAATGTCGAACCGGTTCATCGAAAAGCTGATTGGCTACGGCCAGTTAAGCGAGATCGAGGTCGAAGCGCTCGAGTCGGCCACCGACAAACCGCGCACCGTCGGCGCCAAGCAGGACCTCATCCGCGAGGGCGATCGCCCCGGCCCGGTGTTCATCATCCTGGAAGGATGGGCCTGTCGCTACAAGATCCTGCCCAGCGGCGCGCGGCAGGTGCTGGCCTATCTCATGCCCGGCGATTCCTGCGACCTGCACGTCGGCCTGCTGGCGGAGATGGATCACAGCATCCAGACGCTGACCAAGGCGCTGGTGGCGACAGTTCCGCGCGAGACGATGGAGGAGATCTTCGACGATCATCCGCGGATCGCGAAAGCGATGTATATCGCGCAGCTGATCGACGAGGGTACGATGCGCGCGTGGATCACCAGCATGGGACGCCGCGCAAGCATCGAGCGGGTCGCGCATTTGATGTGCGAGCTTTACCTCCGCGCCCAGCAAATCGGGCTGACCACCGATCCGACATTCGAATTGCCGCTGTCGCAACTGCTGCTCGCGGACTCACTGGGAATGACCCCGGTCCACCTCAACCGCGTGCTGAAGGAATTGCGCGGGATGGGCGCGATGACGCTGAAGCGCGGCAGCCTGTTCATCGAGGACATCGACAAACTCACCCGCGTCGCCGGCTTCGACGAGAATTATCTCCACCGGCGGACGCGTAAGGTGACGGCGTAGGGCAATTACGTCGAGCGGTTTCGCGTTCGCCTGAGAAAGCGCGGACTGAGCACGATCGGCCCCGGATCGAGCGACCGCAAGGCGGGAGGCGCTCCGATGGCGCCTCCCCCCGGACAATCGGGCGCGCGGGCTTGCGCATTAGATCGACTGCCCGACAAACGCGGCCATCATCGACGAATTCGCGTCGCTGCAGAGCGGTGAGACGGCTTTCCCCCTCGCCGCAACGGGGACGTTTTTGAAGCTTAAGCGACGACGAGCGCGGCGCGTTTGCGGCGGCTGCGAGCGGCGGCGCCGATCCCCGCGAACCCTACCAGCATCATCGCCCAGGTCGTGGGTTCGGGCACGGCGCTACCCCCCAGCGTATCGATCGTGATCCTGAAGTTATCGACCGCCCACGATTCGTCGGT
>JAYTAR010000206.1:0-4383 GCA_043737455.1 Sphingomonadales bacterium
GAGCGTGCGCCCCGTCACCTCCGGCCGTGCTCCCCAGAAACTGCCGCCGACCCGCGCCGAGGTCAGCGCCTCGGCAAGTGCTGACCCATCAACGGTTACGTTGCCCCCGGTTAGCGCCAACTGCGTCACCTTGGCCCCTGGAAACGGCGGGACGAGCCAGATGTGCGGCCATGAAGCGTGCCACTGGCGCTGCGTCATCAGATGTGCACGGCCCGGTGCACGCGCAGCAAGCGTTCGAGCATCCCGGGCAGATCATCGAGCGCGATCGAGTTCGGCCCGTCCGACTGTGCGCGGTCCGGGTCCGGATGCGTCTCCATGAAAATGCCGTGCGCACCCGCAGCGACTGCAGCAAGCGCCAGTGTCGGCACGACGCGCCGATCACCGCCCGAAACATCGCCCAGCCCACCGGGCGTTTGCGCCGAATGCGTCGCGTCGAACACCACCGGTGCGCCGGTTTCGGCCAGGATCGGCATTGCACGCATGTCGACGACCAGATTGTTATAGCCGAACGACGTGCCGCGCTCGGTTACCATCACGCAGTCGGCGTCGTGCCCCGCGGCGGTCGCCGCCGCGCGTGCCTTGTCGACCACGTGCCGCATGTCACCGGGGGCCATGAACTGCCCCTTCTTGATGTTCGCGGTCCGACCCGACGCGCCCACCGCGGCGATCAGGTCGGTCTGGCGCGCAAGCAGGGCGGGTGTCTGGATAACGTCGACCACTTGAGCGATCGCCGCGACCTGCCCAGGCTCGTGAACGTCGGTAAGCACGGGCAGGCCAGTCTCGCGCCGGACTTTCGCCAGGATCTCGAGCCCTGCGACCATGCCTGGTCCACGAAAAGACGCGCGAGAAGTACGGTTGGCCTTGTCGAAGCTGCTTTTAAAAATGATCAGCATGTCGTGTCGGGCGGCCGCCCGCGCGAGCACATCGGCCACCCTCAGCGCGAGCGCTTCGCTTTCGAGAACGCAGGGACCCGCGATCAGGAACAGCGGCGCGCCGGGTCCGATCAGTCTTCCCGCTATCAGCATCGCTGCTCACCGTGCCGATTCGCGCGCGCAACGAAAATAGCTTCGATCGCTGCAACATCGGTTGGATTGTTGAGTTCGATCGGATCCCAGCCTGCCGGTGCGCAGCTGAGAACGCGCACACGCATGCCGAGGTCGAGGAAGCGCAATTGTTCCAGCCCTTCGGCGCGGTCGGCGTGCGACGGCGCAGCGGCGCGATAGGCCGCGAGCGCGGCAGGGCGATACGTGTACAGGCCCAGGTGAAGTAGGACCGGCACGTCGGCCACCGTACCGGCACCGAACGGCAGGATATGCTTGAAAAAGTACAGCGCGTCGTCATGGCCGTCGGTCACGACCGTCGTTTCACCGACCCGACCGGCCGCGTGATCGACGAGCAGATGGTGCAGCATCGCCAGCGACGGCTTCATTGCGCCCAGCAGCGGCGACTCGATCAGCGGCATGCCCGGCAGCGGGTTGATCATGCGTCACGAACTCCTTGCGCCTTGATCGGCGTCTGCCCCCGCGAAATCGGCGATGCAAGGCGCAGTGCGAAATCGCACAAACGGGTCGAGTGCGAGACGCGACGCAACGCCACGGTTGCTGCGATGATTGTACGCCGCCGCTCCGCTAATTCCGAGTACCACACCGGCATGCTGTATGCGGCCGCCGAGGTATAACAGCTGCGGCCTAACCGCACTGACATCGTCGCGCATGACATGCGTCACAAGGTTAAAAGGCTAGGGTCGGGACGCTTAAACACCACATGATGGCGGCGGCGAGGTGGAAGTTGCCGAGGAAGTAGGCGGCGAGTTTGTCGTAGCGGGTAGTGGGTAGCGGGTAGCGAATCAGCGGCAGTCTTGGAGGGGCCAGAATAAAAGCGCTCGTGGCGTTGCAAACCTTGTAGAGGCTTCTGCTACAGCAGTTATTCAGCGGCGGTTGCGCTTGGGTAGTATGTTGAGGATCGCGCCCTGTTCGCGATCAGGTCGCGGATGCGGTTGCTGTTGTAGCCGCGCTCGGCGTGGACGATGCAGCGTCGTGGCAAGGCGTTCAGTAGGTGATTGGCAGCCCGGCAATCAGCGGCTTGTCACGGCGTCAGCAGCAAGGCGAGCGGGTCGGCCTTGGCTGTCGATAAGGCATGAACCTTGGTATTGCGACCGCCCCGGCTGATACCGATCACTTGAGCTTGCGCCCCCCTTCTCCGCCCGCTGCCGAACGATGCACCTTTGAGTAAGTGGTATCGCTCAGCACCGCGCTTTGCGGTCAACCTTGCACCGCCGGCAACTCGAACACGTCGCGCCATACCCCTTTCGTTGCCCGACGCACGTTGAGCTTAAGAGGCGTTCTGGATATCCCGTAAATCGTGGGCGCATCCTTCCGACGAGCATCGACTACGCCAGCAGGTTCTTGAGCCGCCGGTTCCTCTAGCGGAGGCAGCCGCGCCGCATCAGAAACTGTCCGCTACATCACTCGTTTCTATCTGACGAGCTAACCTACCAATGGCATAAATTAAGGGGTGTAGGTCAGTTCCCGCCCTAGAACGACGCGCTGCGATGGAGAAGACCTAGCGCATGGCCACTAATCGATCGCGAAACCAGTCACGCCCCAGACGCCACGTTCGACGCCAGGGCTGGTCGCCTTGACGCAATGCACGCAGGCCAACGCGCAGGTCGCTCCATACGCTCGCTCGGTGATCGAGGCTGCGATAAATTTCCCAGAAGTCTTCCAAACCGACTGCGGCCGGAAGGTTGAACACGCCGTGCATGCCAAAAGCGGTCGCGACATGGCCTGCTCGCTCGGCTGAAAAGGCATCGGCGAGTGCGGTTGGTGCGAAGCGCATTCCCCGCGCTTCGAGCCAGTCGCGGTTGACACGACCGATCGCCAGGTCTTCGGCCCCGGAAGCTTGAAAGCCCGGATCGCGGCTCGCAAGCATCAGTCTTCGGCTGCGCAGCGAGAACCCGCCGTTGCCGACATCGTGACCGTCGACGAATTGCGGCCAGCGCGCACCGATATAATCGAAGTCGAGAAACTGCGGACGCCACCGCTTCGGGTCGACGACGAACCCGTCCCACTGCGCGATCAGGCAATGCGAAGTCGCGATATGGTCGACGAGATCGCACAATATGAAGCGCGAATAGTCAGCCGCCGATCGGAGCGGGGCGATGCGCACGACCTCGACGGCGCCCGCGCTCGCGATGTCGGCATCGGTCAGCAGCAGGCAGCGCGCAAACGCGGCGGCGGCGGCGCAGCGCTGCAGCGCAGCCATCGTCGCCACGACGTTGACCGAAGCCGCGGCACATAAGGTTACCTGCGGCAGTCGCAGAATCTCGCCTGATGTGTTCATCGTCTTACTTGCCAATCGCTACAACGCTACCACGAACCGCTCGCTGTACCGACTTAGGTCGGGGTGATGGAAGGGGTCGACGATACTATCGGTCGACCACAGCCGCTTGAGTGCACAGAGTTCGCGCGCGAACCGCGCGGCACCCGCGGCGTCGCGGTCGAACCCGCGCGAGATCGACTCGTGGTGGATCAGCTGGGCCCGCGGCTCGTACAGCGACTGCCAGCCGCGCTGGTTCAACCGAAGGCACAGGTCCACGTCGTTGAACGCGACTGCGAAATTGCTGTCATCGAACCCACCAACGGCAACGAAGCGATCGCGCCGTATGACGAGGCATGCGGCAGTGACCGCCGATACGAATTGCGGAAGATCGTGACGCCGGAAATATCCTTCGTCGCCGGGGCGTATCAGCCGGTGTGCATGCGCCGCCGCGCCGCCGATCCCCAGCATGATCCCTGCATGCTGGATACGCCCGTCAGGGTAGAGCAGTTGCGGCCCGACGGCGCCGACATGGCTGCGCGACGCCTGCGTGACCATCGTCGATAACCAGTCGGGCTCGCCGATTTCGACATCGTTGTTAAGCAGGCAAAGATACTCGCCGCGCGCGCTCTCGACGGCGCGATTGTTGAGCGCGGCGAAGTTAAAAGGCCGCGGGTCGCGCAGGACGCGCACACTTTCGGAATCGAGCGAAGCGAGCAATTCAAGCGTCGCCGGATCGTCGCTACCATTGTCGATGACGATCACTTCGAGCGGCGCGTATGCGGTGCGCATCAGGCCGGCGAGGCATGTCCCCAACAAATCGCCGCGATTGCGCGTCGGGACGATGACCGAAACCAGCCCATTTGTGGGGGCCGCGGTGCAAGGCTTTGTCGGCAATCGTGCTGCGGGACGATGCCGCCGATGGTGCAGAACGTGGTGAAGATGCGTGGGCGGCACCGTAAGTGCCGCGCCGATCAGCGACGCAGCCCAATCACGACCCGCAGCCGCCGCCTTGACGAAGGCCTCACGCGAGGCAGGCACGACTGCCGCGCCGGTCAGGTAATC
>JAYTAR010000207.1:0-1660 GCA_043737455.1 Sphingomonadales bacterium
TGGCTCGGCTTGGCCCGGCTGCCAGGCTTCGTCGTCGATTTTGCGGGTGACAAGGCCGGGTTGACCGAGGCCGATGGCGCCGCGCTCGCGCGCGATGTCGCGGCGGCGCAGCGGACGGGCGCGCGCTTCACGCTCGCGGTGCGGGCACGCGGGTCCGAGCGCACGCTGTTGATGCGTGGCGGCCCGGCGCCAGCGACGCTGGGCGGCAGCGGAAGCACGATCTTCTGGGTCTTCGACGCTACCGAAAGCCAAGCCGAGATCGGGCGGCTGGACGGCGAAGTCGTGCGCCTGACGCGCGCGTTCGAGGCGCTGTCACAGTTGATCGAGGCGGCACCGATCCCGATGTGGCATCGTGGCCCCGACTTGCGTCTCACGCTCGTCAACCGCGCCTATGTCGAGGCGGTCGACGCCGCCGATGCCGACGATGTCGTCGCGCGTGGGCTGGAGTTGGTCGAGGTCGTTGGCGGGGTTACGCCGATCGCCGCCGCCGCTGCGGTGCGCGATGGCGGTGAAGCGCGCGCGCGCGACGTTCCCGCCACGATCGAGGGGCGGCGGCGTTCGGTGCGTGTCGTCGACGTGCCGCTCGGCGAGGCGGGGGTTGCGGGCTATGCGCTCGACAATGATGCGCTCGACCGTGCCCGCGCCGAACTCCGCCGGTTCAGCGAGGCGCAGCGCGATACGCTCGATCGCTTGTCGGCGGGGGTCGCGCAATTCGCCGCCGATCGCAGCCTGTCATTCTGTAATCAGCCGTTTCAGCGGCTGTTTGCGCTACGTCCCGAATGGCTGGCGGACGATCCCGAATTCGACCGCGTGCTCGACCGCATGCGCGAGGTCGGGCGCGTGCCCGAAGCGCGCGACTTTCCCGCGTGGAAGGCCGAGCGGCGCGACTGGTTCACGAGCAGCGGCGCCACCGAAGAGAGCTGGGTGTTGCCCGACGGTACGCACCTGCGGGTCGTCGCGCAGCCGGTGCCCGACGGCGGGCTGCTGCTGGTGTTCGAGGACCGCACCGAGCAGCTTCGCCTCGCCAGCGCGCGTGACACGCTGCTGCGTGTCCGCACCGCCACCTTCGACAATCTGTTCGAGGCGATCGGCGTGTTCGCGGCCGACGGACGGCTTGCCTCATGGAACAGCCGCTTCCGCGATATCTGGCGCTTCGACGAGGCATTGCTGGCGACGCACCCACGCGTCGATGCGCTTGCCGAGGCCGCCGCGCGCGAGCTGACGACGCCCGCGCGCGCCGCGCTGATCCGCGATCTCGTGCGGTCGGCGACGGTCGAGCGCACCTCGCGATCGGGGCGGGTGGCGCTGAAGGACGGGCGGCATTTCGAATTCGCGGCGGTGCCGCTGCCCGACGGCAACGCACTGTTCACGATGCTCGACGTGACCGACAGCCGCCGCGTCGAACGCGTGCTGCGTGACCGCGCCGAAGCGTTCGAGGCGGCGAACAAGGTCAAGACCGCATTCGTCGCGAACATGAGTTACGAGCTGCGCACGCCGCTTACCTCGATCTCGGGGTTCGCCGAAATGCTGGCGAAGGGGTATGCGGGCGATCTCGGCGACACCGCAAAAGCTTATGTCGACGGCATCCTCGCCTCGGTCGGGACGCTTTCGGGACTGGTCGAGGAGACGCTGGCGTTGACGCAGGCCGATGCCGGGCTCG
>JAYTAR010000208.1:0-1658 GCA_043737455.1 Sphingomonadales bacterium
GTCCAGCGTCGCGTCTGGCCAGGCGTCGCGAACAAGACGTAGGGTGAGGGGCTCGCCGATGAAGGTGACCAGGAGCCCAAGAAAGTGCGCAACGATCGCGACAATTGGGTCGCCCGCGACCTCCTCCAGCCCCTCGAGCGAACCGTTCGCTTTTATCGAAACCTTCCGCAGCGCAGGTTCGTCGGCCCTTGCCAGCGCCAACGCCCGCCGCACGAGCGAGGCAAAGCTGTCCGATCCGGCGAACCGCGCAAGCGCCACACGCAGTCGCTCGAAGACCCGAACTGCCTGGGCGGTCGGATCATCGGCCTCGCCGTGAAGGGGGCCTTCCAAAACCAACAATCGTTGCGCTAGTGCTCGCATTAATAAAAACGAACTCTGTTCGAGCGACATCCAGTCCCTAGTCAGTCTTTTAGACCAACTAATCAACCGCTTTGGAGTCCGCCGTCGCCTGGCGGCTGCTGTTGTGCCCTGCTCGCCAATCGGACGGACAGCTAACGGCCCTAAAAGCCTCGCACTGGGGCTATACCAATTAACGGACATAATTGTCGCCCTGTGTCACAACCGAACGGTTGTGACACGAGTCCAACGTCCGCTTTTGCAGCCACCGATTATTCTCACCCAACCGCGTCACCCCCGCAGCCGCGCGATGAAGAAGCCGTCGACGCCTGGAGAGGGCAAGATTCGGAGCCAGCCTTCACGGGCGGGCGTGAAGCCCGGCGGGAGTTCGTGCGGCGCGATCGGATCGATCATCAGGCCGCTTGCCGCGACGACGTGCTCGCCCTCCTCGGGTTCGAGCGAACAGGTGGCGTAGATCAGCTGTCCACCGGGCGCGAGCCAGGTCGCGGCGCGTGCGAGCATACGCGATTGCAGCGCGGCGAGCGCGGCGATGTCCTTGGCGCCGATGCGGTGGAGCACGTCGGGATGGCGCGCAAAGATGCCGGTCGCGCTGCACGGCGCATCGAGCAGGATCGCCTCGACCGGGGCAGCCGGCGCCCATTCCATCACGTCGGCGACGACGATCTCGGCGTCGAGGCGCGTGCGGTCGAGGTTGGTGCGCAGCCGTTCGGCGCGCTTGGCATGGCCGTCGACTGCGACGACGTGCCAGCCCTGGCTCGCCAGCTGCATCGTCTTGCCGCCGGGCGCAGCGCACAGATCGAGCGCGGTCCGCCCCGCGCCATGGCCCAACAGCTGCGCCGGGATCGACGCGGCGATGTTCTGCACCCACCAATGCCCGGTGTCGAAGCCGGGCAGTGCCTCGATCCGCGTGCCACGCGGCAGGCGGCGCTGCACGGGGCCGAGCGTCTCGCCTCCGACGCCACCATCATCGTCACTATCGCGCAACGTGAGTCCCGGCGGCGGCGGCGCGGCGAGCGCGCGTGCGGCACCGCCCAGCATCGCATAGCCCCAAGCCGCACCCCAGCGGTTGCGCACCGCCTCAGGCAAAGTCGGCGCTTCCGGCAGCCGCACCTCGCGCCGCAGCAGCGTGCCGAACACGCCGTGCACCAGGCGCTTGGGCCCCCCGACGACAAGCGGCAGCACTGTGGCGATCGCGGCATGCGGCGGCGTGCCGAGCACCAGCGCCTGCACGAGCGCGATCCGCAGCACCGCGCGCGCCTTGGCATCGCCGGGCAGCGGCTGCGGCGTCGCGCTGTCGATCA
>JAYTAR010000209.1:0-1652 GCA_043737455.1 Sphingomonadales bacterium
ACCGCCTATCTACGCGCCTTGAGGCGATGACGCACAACCGCCCGACATCACGTGCGATGCCGGGCGGTGCAGCGACTAGCTGTAGGTGACGGTCGCGCGATGCTGGCGGCGCGCGGCGGCACCGACGACGCCGAAACCGATGATCATCATCGACCAGGTCATCGGCTCGGGCACCGTGCCGAAGAACTGCGCCGCGACGGCGCAGCAGAAGCTGTTCGTGCTGAAGACGTTGTTGTCGACGTTCTGGTTGCCCAGTAGTGCCGAGATGCCGTTTTCGGTCTTGGTCGAGAGCGAGCCGATCACCAGCGGCGCCGACGAGCTGACGGCACCGACCGCGTAGATCGTCCCGACGTTGAAGGTGAACGAAAACGCGTCGCTCCGCTTGAACGTCGCGCCTGCGACGGTCGGCGTCACATCGGCCGCAAAGGCCTTGGCCGTCGAGGTGTACAGCGCCGCGCCGGTCGTCGAATCGTAGATCCGGAACGTCAGCATCGACGCGCTCGACAAGGCCAGCAGCGTCGAGAACGACGAGATCGTCGTCGGTGCCGCGAAGCTGTAACGGCCCAGCGCACCGCTGTTGGTGCCGAAGGTACCGCTGGCGTCGCGCCCCAGGGTCGAACCGTCGAACAGCATCACTGGCGCGGCAGCCCCCGCAACCGCAGACCCGAGCAGACCGAACGCCAAAGCCGACTTAATCAAACTGGAAACCAACATTCGAAATACCCCCTTACCCATGATGGGTACGGCTCCATAACGAGTTTACAAGCAGTTAGCAATATTGGAAAATTTTCCGTCTACGCAGCTCGATCGAGCGCTACTCGACGAAGTCCAGCCCAAGCGACGTGTACACGTCGCGGTCGTCCCCCCAGTCGGGCTTGACCTTGACGTGGAGGAAAAGGTGGACTGGGCCGCCGGTCAGTTGGCCGATCGCGATACGCGCTTCGCTGCCGATGGTCTTGAGCATCGCGCCGCCCTTGCCCAGCACGATAGCGCGCTGGGTGTCGCGCTCCACCAGGATCTGCTGGTGGATCAGGGTGCTGCCGTCCTTGCGGTCCTGCCATTTCTCGGTCTCGACGGTCGAGGCGTAGGGCAGTTCGGCGTGGAGGTGGCGGTAGATCGCCTCGCGCGTGATCTCGGCCGCCATGATGCGCGTCGTCGCGTCGCTGAGCTGGTCCTCCGGGAAATGCCACGCGCCCTCGGGCAGCGCGGCGGCCATCGCGGCCTTGAGCTCGGGAACGCCGTCGCCGGTTTCGGCGCTAATGAAATAGACCTCGTCGAACGGGCAGATCGCGGTCGCCTGGGCGGCGAGGTCGAGCAGGCGGGGTTTCTTAGCGAGATCGACCTTGTTGAGCACCAGCCAGCGCCGCTCGGTGCGCCCGCGCAAGCTTTCGAGGATGGCGATGGCGTCGGCACGCAACCCCGATTTCGCGTCGACGACGAACGCCAGCAGGTCGGACCCTTCCGCCCCCTCCCATGCGGCGCGGACCATCGCGCGGTCGAGGCGGCGGCGCGGCGCGAAGATGCCGGGCGTGTCGACGAGCAGCAGCTGCGACACGCCCTCGACCGCGATGCCCATCAGGCGGGTGCGCGTCGTCTGGACCTTGGCCGAGACGATCGCGACCTTTTGGCCGACCAGCGCATTGACCAGCGTC
>JAYTAR010000210.1:0-1652 GCA_043737455.1 Sphingomonadales bacterium
GCGTTCCGGGCTGCCCAACTGGCAATTGACCAGGCGCGACGCTAAATAAGGCGCGTATCGGGAGCGCGGTTCCGCCGTGCCCCGCGATCGACCACCAGAGGAGTTTTCGTCCGTGGCCACCGCTGTCTTGCTCGAGCCGATGTCCGCCGCCGACGAAATCGCCCGGCTGATCGACCGCTCGCGCGCGGCGCAGGCGCAGATCGCGTCATACACCCAAGCTCAGGTCGATAATCTGATCCGCGCGATGGTGTGGGCGGTGGCGAAGCCCGAGGTCGCCGAAATGATCGCACGCCATACCGTCGACGAGACCCGGCTCGGCAATTACGAGGGCAAATATCTCAAGATCTTCCGCAAGACTCGCGCCACCTTGATGGACATCATCGACGACAAATCGGTCGGCGTGATCGAGGTGGATGAAGCGCGCAACCTGATCAAGATCGCCAAGCCGGTCGGCGTGATCGGCGCGCTGTCGCCCTCGACCAATCCCGAAGCGACCCCGGTGATCAAGGCGATCGCGGCGATCAAGGGACGCAATTCGATCATCGTCGCCCCGCACCCGCGCGCCAAGCTGACCAACAAGCTCATTTGCGACCTGATGCGCGCGGCAATCGTCAAGATGGGCGCGCCGGCCGACATCGTCATCGGCATCGATGATCCCACGGTTGAAAAGACCAACGAACTGATGCGCCAATGCGACCGCATTCTCGCCACTGGCGGCGCGGCGATGGTCACCGCGGCTTACTCTTCGGGCACTCCGGCACTCGGTGTGGGCGCAGGCAATGCGGTCATCACGGTCGATGAAACCGCCGATCTCGACGACGCCGCCGAGAAAATTCGTCTGTCCAAGACGCTCGATCTCGCCGCGTCGTGCAGTTCGGACAATGCGGTGATCCTGGTCGATGCGATCCATGACGAAATGCTCGCCAAACTGGTCGCCAAAGGCGGGCTGATCCTCGACGACGCTCAAAAGGCCAAATTGCAGGGCGTGATCTGGGTCGATGGGCATATCAACGCCAAGGTCGTTGCGCAGACTCCGAAATTCATCGCCGATTATGCGGGGTTCACGATCCCCGACGACACGCAATTCTTCATCGTCCCCGAGACCGGCGCCGGCCCCGATCATCCCTTCTCGGGCGAGAAGATGACCGTCACCATGGCGCTCTATCGGGCGCGCGACATCGACGACGCGATCGCGCTGACCAACCGTATCCAGGCCTATCAGGGGCAGGGTCATAGCTGCGGCATTTATTCGCGCTCCGACGCCAACATCATGAAATTGGCCGAGGGCACCCACACCAGCCGGGTGATGGTCAACCAGCCGCAAGCGGCATCCAACAGCGGCAATCTGTGGAACGGCATGCGCCAGACCTTCTCGCTCGGCTGCGGCAGCTGGGGCGGCAACGGCACAAACAACAACATCACCTGGCGCGACCTGATCAACGAAACCTGGGTGTCGCGGCCGCTCGCCACGCCCAAGACGCTGCCGAGCGACGAGGCACTGTTCGGCGACGTGATCGAGAAGCTTGGGTGAATGCGGAGGACCGCTTCTGCGTCCCCCTACGAAGCCGCTTACGGCTTCTCCCGCGCCGTTCGCGTCGGCGACCGCATCCTCGTCTCCGGCACCGCCCCGGTCGAGCCTGACGGATCCTCCA
>JAYTAR010000211.1:0-1646 GCA_043737455.1 Sphingomonadales bacterium
TGGTCTATCGCTTCCGTCCTGATGGCTTAAATCCGTCGCGCACGATCTTCGACCTGCTGCTGCTGCGCCCGCTCGCCGACGCGGAAGCAGCCCCCTTCCCGCCCGATCCGGTGCGGCTGACGATCGAGCAAAGCTATACCGAAGCGCCCGGCATGAACCCCGGCCTAGGCCATGTGTTCGATCAGGACACCGACAATCTCGCGGCCCAGTATCGCGGGTTCCAGGCGTCGCGGAAGCCGGGCCAGACGCTCGGCAATTATCAGGAAAGCCGCATCCGGCACTTCCATCAAACGCTCGACCGCTATCTCGATGACTGACGCCGAGCGCCTCGACCAACTCGCCTCGTGGCACGACATCTACCGTCTGTGCTGCGACTATATGCGCGGGCAGGACCGGTTGTTGCCCGATCTGCACCGATCGGTATTTCATGACGATGCGACCACTGATTACGGCCCGTTCAAAGGCGATGGCGACGCGTTCGTCGCGTTTGCGCAGGGCGCATTGCGCCCCCACCTGGCCAATCATCACATGATCGGCCAGGTCAGCATCGACTTCGACGGCGACACCGCGTTCGGCGAAGTTTATTTCCAGGCATTTCACCGCATCGTCGACGAGGCCGGGGCCGAGCAGGATTTCTGGGTCGCGGGCCGCTATGTCGACCGCTACGAACGCCGCGCGGGCGTGTGGAAGATCGCCCATCGCAGCGAACTGGTCGACTGGTTGCGGAGCGAGCCAGCGGGCGATGCCGCGCTGCGCAAGATAGATTGGCCACTCGGCGAGCGCGCTCCGGACGACCTCAGCTGCGATCGCGCCGCGATGCGGGTGCGGTGATGCACGACACCGCCGACCGCCTCGCCATCCTCGACCTGCTCGCCCGCTACACGCGCGGCGTCGACCGCTGCGACCTCGATGTGCTGGCCGCTGTCTGGGCGCCCGGTGCGATGGTCGATTATGGCGCCGGAGCGACCGATGCGGTGGTGTGGTCCAAGGGGCTGGTCGCCGCGCTGCGCGGACACTTCCTGCGCACCCAGCACATGCTCGGCCAGTCGATCATCGACCTCGACGGCGACACGGCGACGGCGGAAACCTATTGCCGCGCCTATCACGAGCAGGCGGGTGCGCAGGGCCCGACCGAGATGGTCGTCGGCGGCCGCTATCTCGACGAGCTTGTCCGAACACCCGACGGCTGGCGCATCGCGCGCCGCCGCTATGCGCTCGACTGGAACCAGAACGGCCCGTCGTCGGCGCTATGGGACGAAGGTCTGTATGCGACCCTGAACCGCCGTTCGGCACGCGCGCCCGATGACGCGCTCTACACGGGGGAATAGGTGACCGATGACCAAGCCCCTTGATCAGCAGAGCATCCTCGATCCAGAGCTGATCCGCTGCCCCTATCCCTTCTACGCCCAGCTCCATGACGAAGCCCCGGTGCACCGCGATCCGGCGACGGGCATGGTCCTCGTCGCGAACTATGAGGACATGCGGCGGGTGATCCGCGACCCGGTCACTTTCTCGAACAATATTCCGCCGATGTCGCGCCGGGCATCGCCCAGCGCGCAGGAGGCGATGGCCATCGTCGCGCGCGATGGTTTCGCCCGGCCGCAGTGCCTGCAACGCAACGATCCACCCGAGCATGGCCGCTTCCG
>JAYTAR010000212.1:0-10606 GCA_043737455.1 Sphingomonadales bacterium
AGGTGGCCAAAGCGATGCCGGTGGAATGGAGCTACCGGCCTTCATTCAGCGGTTGGCACTGCACCTCACCAGCTGGCAGGTCACCTCTTTTCTGATCGGTGAATATTCAGAGGGAGAGTTTCGCGACAATCCCGTGTTCACCGTCGCCGACGGGCTGTTGTGGCTCAATCAAAGCGTCGAGCGAAGCTCGATCGTGCGCAAGTTGCAAGTCGTCAAGATGCGAGGGCAAAACTCCGTTCCGGGGCTGCACACCTTCCGTATCACCGACGATGGCTTGCAGACTTTCCCGCGCACCTTTGGCCTGACCGCTCAGTCGGATCGAGTGAAAGGCGAGCGGCGGCTTGCAACCGGAGTTTCGGGCTTCGATGCGCTGTTGGGCGGTGGCGTTCCCGAAGGCGACAGCATGCTGCTCGCCGGACCATCCGGATCGGGCAAGTCAGTGCTGGCGTCCCAATTCGTGGCCGAAGGTCTCCGTCACGGCGAGCCTGCCGTCATCGCTATCTTCGAGGAACTGCCGAACGACTATATTCGGCGAGCCGGCAAGCTCGGCATCGACTTCACGACGCCACAGGAAGAGGGCGTGCTCAAGATCATCTACATCCGCCCGCTTGACCTTTCCGTCGATGAGACCGTCCATGAAGTGATCGCGGCGGTGAAGGAAATCGGCGCTAAACGAATCGTGCTCGATTCGCTTGTCGGCTTCGAAATGGCGCTTGCCCCGGAATTTCGTCACGAGTTCCGCGAGTCGCTTTACCGAATGATCGGGGCGTTAACCCGGATCGGCGTGACTGTCGTGAGCACGGTGGAGGTCGAAGAGACTTTCACCTCAATGGGTCTGAGCAATTACGCCATCTCGTTCCTGACGGACGACATCGTGCGGCTGCGCTACGTCTCGATCAACGGGCAGTTGCGCAGGATGATGATTGTGGTGAAAATGCGAGGGGGCCCCCACAGCATCGATATGCACGAATATACAGTTACGAACAGTGGGGTCGTGATCGGTGAGCCGCTCAAGGGCTATCGCGGCCTTACTACCGGCATTCCCGAACCTTGGTCCTGGACGTCCCGGGATCAAGGAGCTGAGCGTCTGACTGCTGGCGCTCGTGACGAGTCCGATGAAGGGCCGCCCCGAGGGAAAGCGGAATGAGCCATCACGCGCAGGACGGCGAGAACGATCAGCGCCTGCGCGAAATGAACGATGCGCTGCTGACGTCCTCGATCCGTCAGCAGGAATTAACCGACGAGGCCCGGCAGACCGAGGCAAGGCTGGAGGTGATGGTGGCCGAGCTCCAGCACCGCACCCGTAATCTTATCGCCGTGGTGAGCGCGATCGCGAATCGGACGATGGCCCGGACCGGTCCCAGTGAAGCGTTCCGCACGCAATTTGCCGACCGCTTGGCGGCGCTCTCGCGCGTGCAGGGTCTGCTTTCTCGCGCCGACATCGAGCCGATCACTATCGGCGAGCTGATCCGCATGGAGCTTGACGCGCTCGGGGCCGACGCGTCCGACAAAAGGATCACGCTTGACGGTCCTAGTGTCGTGTTACGAGCCACCGTCGTGCAAACAATGGCGTTGGTGATCCACGAACTTGCCACCAACGCACGCAAACACGGCGCACTTGCGGCCGATAATCGAGTTCTCAAGGTTACGTGGGCAGTGAGGCAGGTGGGTGGCGCAGCCTCCAGCCTTGCTCTGGAGTGGGTCGAGGAGGGTGTCGGCCGCGCGCCCAAAGACGAGAGCGCCGCGCAAAAGGGTTATGGCCGCGAATTGATCGAGCGCGCGCTTCCTTATGCGCTCAACGCGACGACTAGCTTTGAGCTTACGAATGATGGCGTGCGATGCACGATCGACTTGCCGCTCGCAGATCGCAAAGGCTCAGAGGAGCGAGCATCATGACCGAGACTGAGACCATGCTCACCGGACAAAGGATCCTCTTGGTCGAGGACGATTTCTACATCGCGGAGGACATGGCCTATCAGCTGGAGGCGGGCGGTGCCAAGGTGGTCGGACCAGTAGCGAGCGTGGATGCCGCCATCGGGCTGATCGAGCAGACCGAGCCACTCGACGGCGCGGTCATAGACGTCAATTTGCAGGGCGTGATGTCTTGGCCCATCGCCGACGCGCTTCTCCGGCGTGGCGTGCCGTTCGTGTTCGCCACGGGATATGACAGGGCCTCAATTCCGGAGCGCTACGCTGAAATAGCCTGCTGTGAGAAGCCATGCAATTTCCTCATGATCGGAAAGGCCTTATTTGGTTGACTGAACCCTCCAACCTATCAGGCAAGCCTATTTGTGATTCTAACGCCTCGCCCAGTGTGCTTGCATTAGCTAAACGCAGGCGCTCAGGCAGCAATGGGCTTTGTGTCACAACCGGTCAGTTGTGGCACCGATGACCAAGGCACGCGTCTCTGCGGGGCTGCAGGTGTCAAAAGCGCCAGTCGCAATTGCCGCTTTCAAAGAGCGGCGCGAACAGGTGTATCGCCGCAATGTCGTCGATAGCAGATATCGCGTCTTCGCGGAATTTCGCAGCAAGAGGCGACCAAGCGCAATTTTACACGAAAGCGCGAAGGAGTGCGATGCCTTCGTGCCTTTGCGCCTTCGTGTGAGATGACACCCGCGTCTGGGCAGGCGGTCGGCAGAGGTTGAAGAGAGGTTGAGGTGAAGCTGCAGCAGGAGAAGAAGCGAGACTCCGGGTTAAGCCCGGGGTGACGGGCGGGCATTGTCCAGCTTCAGGAAAGCAAAAAGCCTTGAATGTTGGACGAGTCTTCGAGAGGGTTAAGCCGCCACGGCCAGCCTCTCGACCCGGATGTCGATTTCGCGCTCGCGCGCGCGGGCCAGTTCATGGCTGGTCTGCATCCGCAGCAGCGTATCCGCCTTGATACCGAACGCCTTTTCGAACCGGATCGCCATATCGGCGGAAAGGCTGGCATTGCCATTGAGCAACGTGCTCAGAGCCTGTCGCGATACGCCAAAATGGATCGCGAGCTTGGTGACGTTGAGGCCTGCAGGCTCGACGATTTCGGTCTTCAACCAGTCGCCGATATGGACCGAGAGCGACGGATGCATCTTAAGTGCCATGATAGTCCTCCAGGTTCAGGTCGATCAGCGCGCCTTGCTATACCAAAGGTCAGTCGCCAGTTTCGCGTGACAGTCATCGCCCATGTTCCTCTTCGATCGCCGCTCAACGCATGCAAACCAAAATTTGAGGGCGTGTTAATTGCGGGGCTGCACCCGTTGCGCGCTTGCCCGATCGCAACACCGGTTCGTGTGCGCGAATCCAATGGATGGCCTTTTCGCCCCGTCGGTCCTCAAGCCAGCGCAAGGCCGCTGTCCTACACTCGCTCACGCGGGCACCCTGACCGACGCAGCTTGCGCTGCCGCTCTTTGGCTTCGTCGATTCGCTTGGCTAAATCGGCGCGCCGTGCGGGCCACGGCAAATGGTCGTGCACCCTGCGAAGTGTGTGAAGTGAACGCACGCAAATCGGTCAGTTTCTCCGGTGTCGGGCGTCATCTGGCTCCCTCGCCGATACGCCCATATCTACACGCCGCGTCGCTTGCCCGCCCCCTGCCCCGTCGCTAAGGCTTGCGGCCCATGTCGTCCCCCGTCCGTATCGCGCCCTCGATCCTCAGCGCCGATTTCGCGCGGCTTGGCGAAGAGGTGCGCGCGCTCGAGGCGGCGGGGGCGGACTGGATCCATGTCGACGTGATGGACGGGCATTTCGTGCCCAATTTGACGATCGGCCCCGTCGTCGTGAAGGCGCTGCGTCCGCACACCACATTGCCGCTAGACGTACACCTGATGATAACGCCGGTCGACGGGTTTCTCCAGGCGTTCGCCGACGCCGGGGCCGATATCATCACGGTGCATCCCGAGTCCGGGCCGCACGTCCATCGCACGGTGCAGGCGATCAAGGCGCTCGGCAAGCTGGCGGGCGTCTCGCTTAATCCCGGCACCCCGGCCAAGATGCTCGACTATCTGATCGACGAGATCGACCTCGTGCTGGTGATGAGCGTCAACCCCGGTTTCGGCGGACAGCGCTTCATCGACAGCCAGTTGAAGAAGATCGCGGCGATCCGCCAGATGATCGACAAGTCGGGGCGCGACATCCGGCTGGAGGTCGATGGCGGAATCGATGCCGAAACCGCGCCGCGCGCGATCGCCGCCGGGGCCGATGTGCTGGTGGCGGGGACCGCGACCTTTCGCGGCGGTCCCGATCATTATGCCGCCAACATCGCCGACTTGCGCGGCACGTGAGCGACCGCGACCCGCAGTTGTTCGTGGTGGAGGGTGACGCGCCGTCGGAGATCGAGGTCGGCAAGCGCCTCGTCCGCGCGAACGACCGCGGGCTGTCGCTCGGCGAGCGGATCGCGAACGGGTTCCACCGGTTGACGTGGCGCACCCCGCTGCACGCGTTGCGCCTGAACGGGCGTTATCCGTTGAAGCTGCTCGCGGTGCCGCACGACCCGCTGCCCGGCAACGCCGCCGCTGGGCTGTCGCTGGTCCAGGGAACGATGCGGCTGGGGCGCGACAGCATCGCGGTCGCCGATATCGATTTCTCGGGACACGGCATATCGCCTGCGCTCGATCGCCATATCCAGCAGTTCGCGTGGTTGCGCGACCTGGACGCGAGTGTGGGGCGCGAGCGTGGCGCGCCGATCGCCGAGGCGCTGATGCGCGTATGGCTCGATCGCCACGGCACGCAGGTCAGCGATCCCGCGTGGCGCTGCGACCATGTTGGCTGGCGGCTGCTGCACTGGACCGCGCATGCGCCGCTGATCCTGTCGTCGAGCGATATCGTCTATCGCTCGGCGGTGCTCAACGCGCTCGCCCGTGGTGCGCGGCACCTCGATCGCGGGGCGGATCGCGCGACGATCGGACTGCCACGCATCGCTGCATGGGCGGGGATCGTCGCGGCGGGGCTGCTGATCCCCGGCGGCGATCCGCGCCGTGTGTTCGGGGAAGCGGGGCTGCTACGCGCGATCGTCAGCGGCACGAGCGACGATGGCGGCGTCGTGACGCGCGCGCCTGTCGATCAGGTCGCGTTGATCGAACTGCTCGCGATGCTCGTGCGGGTGTATGACGTGCGCGGCGCGGTGTGGCCCGCCGAAGTCCAGACCGCGCTCGAACGCGGTGTCGCCGCGCTGCTCGGCATCGCGATGGGTGACGGCGCGCTATCGAGCTGGCAAGGCGCGGGACCGATCGGCGCGGCACGGATCGCGGCGGTGGTCGCGGCGTCGAGCGTACGCACGCGCCCGCTGCGGCAAGCGCGGCAATGGGGCTATCAGCGGCTGGCGGCTGCGGGCACGATCGTGGTCGCCGACATGGCCCCGCCGCCGCCGAGCCGCTTGGCGGTCGGTGGCTGCGCCTCGACGCTCGCGTTCGAGCTGTCCGACGGCGCGCAGCGATTGATCGTCAATTGCGGCGGTACCGGCGGCGGCGGCACGATCGCGCCCGAGCTGAGCCAGGCGCTGCGATCGACCGCGGCGCACGCAACGCTGACGCTGAACGACAGCAATTCGACCGCGATTCACGCCGATGGCACGCTCGGCGCAGGCGTCGGCTCGGTCGAGGTCGACCGCGAGGAGGTCGAGGGCGGCAGCCGCATCGACGCCAGCCACGACGGCTATGCCCGTCGCTTCGGGCTGATTCACAAGCGGACTTTGTCGCTGTCGGCGTCGGGTCGCGAGTTGCACGGCGACGATGCGCTGCTTCCCGCGCCGAAGCGTCGCGGCGGCAAGCCCGCGCGCTTTGCCATCCGCTTCCACCTCGCTCCCGGCGTCGAAGTGACGCCGACCGCCGACGGCCAGGCCGCGCTGCTGCGCATCGACCACGGGCCCTTGTGGCAGTTCCGCTGCCGGGGCGGCGCGCTTCGCCTTGAGGACAGCCTGTGGATCGACGGCGAGGGGCAGGTGCACCCGACGCAGCAATTCGTCGTCGAAGGCGAAGCGCCCGCGGGCGGCACGAGCGTGTCGTGGCTACTCAAACGCGCGGGTTAACGCGCCTTGTCGAGCAAGGTCTTGAGCCCCGCGAACGGGTTCGCATCGGCGCCGAACGTCCAGCGCCGCTCGGCGTCGTCCTCGGCGATATCGGCGCGTGGAAACGGATCGAGCGCGAGCGCGAGCGTCTGCGCGACCGCCTCGCCAAGGTCGAGCGTCGTGCCATCGTGCGCCACGATATCGCAGTCAGCCGCGCTCAGCTCGGTCTCCTCGGCAACGCTCATCAAATAAGCCGGATCGACGAAGCGCAGCGAAAATGCGTGATCGATCCGTGCGACGACCGGCGCACCGGTCGTGACGCAGCGCTGGGCGACCGACGCGGTCAGGCGACCCTCGGCGTCGATCGCGCCCGCGCGTGCGACGAGCGTTATCGTTGCGGCAAGTTCGCCGAGGTCGAGCAGATCGAACCGCTCGGCAAGGCGTGCGCGTTCCTCGACATCCGCCACAATCGTCGTCGTCGATGCCGCCGTCCCGATCGTGTCGATCGCAACCGGTCGCGCGAATTCGGCGATCATCGTAACCGCCCAGCCAGCAGCTCCGCGATCGGTACCGCGGCGATTTCGGCCCGCAGTGCCGCCACTTCGTCCGCCATTGCCGCGACCGTCGCGTCGTCAGGTGGTGTGCCGCGCCACAAAGTGCGCCGCATCGCCGCATCGCCCACGCTCTCGCGGTAAACGCCGAGCCGCCCGCCGAGCACCGACAGGATACCGCCGACCTGCTTGCCGACGACAAGATCGCCGAAACCGATCTCGCGCACCTGCCCGTCCATGTCGTCGATGAAGCGTTCGGTCAGTCGCACGCTCTCGGCTTCGCGGTGCGCTGCTTCAAGCTGCAGCAGGACGAGCGACAGCACGAGCACGACCATGTCGAAGCGCCCGTCGATGCTGTCGGCGACTCCCAGCTTGGCATACCAGATCGGCCGTCGCGCCTCGGCGACGACGGCGGCGTAGAGCGCGTCGTGCGGCGGCGCTCGGCTTGCGAACAGGCGCGCGAGCAACCCGGGTTTGTGTGATTGGCTTGCCGTATTCATCAGTGCTGCATATTGAGCCTCGTACAGCCGGTTGCAATCGCGCCAGCCCGACGAAAGTTAAGTTGCCAATGACGCCCACCCCCTTCGCTATCGTAGCATCCGTCGCCGCACTCGCGCTCACGGCCGGGTGCTCGCGTGTGCCGGGCAAGCAGGGCTTCGTCATCGACGCGCCGCTCGTGGCGACGGTCAAGCCCGGCGTCGACAATAAGGCGTCGGTGCAGGGCACGCTCGGTCGCCCGACATTTTCGGGCCAGTTCGATTCGAACGACTGGTTCTACGTTTCGCGCGATACCAGGCAGCTCGCCTTCAAAAAGCCCAAACCGTCGGCGCAGACCGTCGTCCACATCCGTTTCGACGCGGCGGGCAACGTCGCGTCGGTCGAACAGACTGGGCTTGAGAAAGTCGCGTCGATTACCCCTGTCAAGGACAAGACCGCCACGCTCGGCCGCAAGCGCGGCTTCTTCCAGGAGGTGTTCGGCAACATCGGCCAGGTCGGCAGCGTGGGTCGCGGCGGCGGGACGACCGACAATCCTGACGGTCGCGGGAATTAGGTGCGCGGCCGGTTGCGGCGACGCAACCCGAGCGGAATGAGCATCGACACCAGCAGCGCACCTCCGATCAGCGCCCATGCTGGCGGTGGCCATGTCATCACGCTCTCAGCTGCAGCCGTATCGACGAGCCGACCGTTTTCGCCCGACCCCAAAGTGATCTGCATCTCGGTTTCGTGACCCTCTTCGCCATGCGCGATCAGCGCGTAACGGTGTCCGGGAGCGCCATCGAAGCGAAACCCGCCGCCGGCGTCGGTCGCGCCCGATCGCACCGGCTGGCGTGGATCGGTCAAGTCGCGCAACTCGACGAATTCGCCCGCCCCCGCCGTGCCGTCGGTATAATAGACCTGGCCGACGATGGCGGCTCCCTCGGCTTTCAGCTTGACGAGAAAACCATGCGCCAGCGCAGGACCCGACAGCAGCATCGCCGCGGTCAACGCGAGCAGCGCGCGCCGACCGGTCACTTCGATGGCCTCGCATCGAAGCTCAGCAGATATTCGTACGACAATTGCGTGAAGCGCGGATTGCCCGCCGTTTCGATCCGCTTGCCCGCCCATAATCTGTTCGCGCCCGGCCGCGGACGAAAGCTTGCGATGCCCGCGGCGTCGGTCACCGCTTCGGCATTGTCTTCGCCGAAGCCGATGTTGACTCCGGCGATGGGCTTACCGTCGAGGCGCACCTGCACGCGCATCGCTTCGCCCGCGATCGGTTGCGCCGACGCGACCGGCGTCACTTCGAACGGCTGACCGATCGGGCGCGTCACGACGGGCGACCAGCGCACGATCGTCTTGTGATATTTCTGCGCATTGACCGCGCTTACGGCACCCCGAACCTGATTCATCGGTCGCTCGACACTCGCCCCTGGGGTCGCGGTGCGCGAGTGGATGCCGTTGTCGTAATGAAGCGCGATCAACGAAGGTTGGCCGCCAACGGTCACGCGCGTCGTCGTGCCAAGCGTCGCACGCTTCACCGGTAAGGGTCGCCCGCGTTCGTCGATCGCGCTCAACTGCCGCAGCTTCGTCGCGATCGCGGGCTCGAGCTTGCCCTGGTGCCCGCCGAACTGGAGCAGCCACGTGCCGGGCGCCGCTTCCTTTACCAGCCAAGCGGTATGCGCGCTCGCGGCGCTGGCTGCGCCAGCAAAGGCGATGGAAAGGGCGAACGAGACAATTCTCAAAGTCTTTGCGAACATAAGAAAATCCTTTTTCAAAACCCGAACTGCAGGCCTGCCCGGAACGTGCGCGGCGCTCCGGTCGCAAAGCCGATCGTGTTCACCGACGGCGCATAGACTTTGTCGATCAGATTCTCGACATTGACATATAGCCGCAGCGGCGCGCGCGTCGGCAGTTTGTACGATGCGCCGACGTCGATCAGGTTATAGCTGGGCGCGATGATCGTGTTCACCGGATTGACCGGATATTTCCCGACGTAGCGATAGGTGGCGTTGAGCTTGACGGCCTCGATCGGTGACCAGAATGCCGATGCGGTCACGCTATGATCGGGCACGCCGGTGACCTTCTTGCCGACCAGCGCCGCGTTGAAATTCTGTCGCACGGACGAGTCGGCGTAGCCGTAGGCGACACGAAGATCGAGTGCGTCGACTGGGCGCCAGCTCAAACTCGCCTCGATCCCGGTGCGCCGCGTCCGGCCGAAATTGGCGAACTCGCCGGGCGCGATCGCGGTGAACTCGTTGGAAGAGTTGACGCGGTAGGCGACCACATCGAAGTCGAAGCGATCGAGCGGCGTCAGGCGCGCACCGACCTCGACCTGGCGGATGTTGTTGGGGCTAAGCGATTGTGCGCCGGGCGCATATTTTACGTTGCCACCCGGCAAAGCGAACCCTTCGGCATAACTCGCACGAAGCTGGAGCCATGGCAGCAGTTGCGAACGCGCGGCGATCTTTGGACTGATATCGCTCACGGCGTCGAGCTTCGTGCACGGGTCGGGTGTCGTTTCGGGCCCAAGTCGACGACAGCTTCCCGTAAATCGATCGACGCGCGCCGCGAGCGACACGTCGAGCAGGCGGTGAAGGCTGAAGTTGGTCTCGGCGAAAGCCGACAGGCTGCTGAGCGTCAGGTCTCGGTCGTAGATCGCGGGTGCAACCCTGCGCCGATTGTTGAGACCATCGTAGAAAATGAAGTCGGTCGACTCGCGAAATCCTTCGATGCCAGCGACAAAGGTCAGCGGCCGTCCCAGCAAAGTCGTACGGCCATTCAGACTTGTCCCGGCACCATAAACTTCGCGATTGAACGTCTCCTCGCGCTGGCGCCAGATCGCGGTCGCCGTCGACGCGCCGCGCGTGAAATAGCGCGTGAAGTCCTGGCGCGTGGTATAGGCAAACGTCAGCAACCGGACATCCGGGGCAACGGTAAAGTTCAGGTCGGCGCGCAGCGTGCCGAAATTCTTCGTCAGGCCATCGTTCTGAAGTCTGGGGTCGATGCCATAGGGATCGACGGCATATTGCTGGGCGATAAGATAGCCGGCGTTGTCCGCCTTCGTCCGATTGTAGCGCCCGGAGATCGCCACATCGACCGCCGCCGACAGCTCAACCGCATAACGCGCGGCGATAGTGTAGCGATCGAGCGTGGAGCGGGGTCGATAGCCGTCGGAGTGGAAGAATTGCGCGGCGGCGTTCAACCGCTGCCCCGTGCGCGGCTCGATACCGATCGCAGCCTCGGCATCGGCGGTCCCGAACGAACCGCCGCGCACGTCGAATTCGGCATAGACGCCACCCTTGCGCGTTTCGAAGGCGATGAGCCCGCCGCGGTTGAAGTTGCCGTACAAGGCCGAGATTGGCCCGCGATAGACGGTGAGCGCCGCGATCTCGAGCGGCACGAGCACGTTGATGTCGACATAGCCATCGCTTTGCGAATTCGACTCATTAAGCGGAATGCCATCGACGACGACGCCCAGATCGCCGCCGTGCCCGCCATTGCCAAAGCCACGGATTGCGGTCGCGCTGGCGACGCCGCCAAGCCCGAAATCCTGCAGGCTGACGCCCGGAACATCGCGTAGCAGCTCGTCGACGCGGTTGA
>JAYTAR010000213.1:0-10604 GCA_043737455.1 Sphingomonadales bacterium
CATAAGTGATGCCACGCTCGCCACGCAGGATGAAGGCCTCGGGCGGGAGGGTCGGCATGTCGGCGACGCGGTTCGCGGCATAACCCGTCACCGTGCCGCGCAGCAGCGGCACCGTCGCGACCTGTGCACCAGGCGAGGCGGTCCGCACTGTATCGGTGAAGTCGGCGACGCGGTCGCGCGGCACGTCGAGCGCGAACAGCGCTGGTGCGCGGTCGGGTACAGTGCGCGCGATGTTGGCGTCGAGGCTGGTCCGGATCGCGGCAAGCAGGACGAACAACGTCAGCCCAAGCCCCAGCGCGACCACGAGCGCGACCGTGCGCGCGCCGGGTCGGTGCAGCCCGGCGACCGCAAGCCGCAGCAGCAAGTTATGCGGGCGCGGCAGCCGCGCCGCGCCGACGCGCACGCCCCAGCCAAGCAGCGCCAGCAGCGCGAGCGCGCTTGCGACGCTCAGCAGGAACAGCGCGCTCAGCAGCGGTTGCTCGGCGGTCAGCATGACGATGCCGACGACGCCGCCGAGCGCGAGCGCGGGCCACCCATAAGCGCGCCAGCGCTCGCCGCGCGGATCGACGACGCCGCGCAGCAATGCCGCGGCGGGCACGCGCGCACCCTGCACGAGCGGTACGGCGGCAGCGCCGAGCGCGATCAGCATCCCATACAGCGCGGCAAGCGCAAGCGGCTGAGGATAGAGCGCGAATTCAGGCGCGATGGGCAGCACGTTTCCCGCCAGCCGCACCAGCAGCGGGGTCGCGATCGCGCCGACGATCAGCCCGGCGACGATGCCGACCGCCGCGACCGCCGCCACTTCGATGAGGTAGACACGCGCCACGATCGACGAGGTTGCGCCCAATATCTTGAGCACGGCGATGCTGCGGCGGCGCGCGGCAAGGTAGCTGGATACGCCCCCCGCGATGCCGATGCCCGCGATCGCGAGCGCGGCAAGCCCGACGAGCGTCAGGAATTCGCCCATGCGATCGACGAAACGCGCCGCTCCCGGTGCGGCGCGGTTGCGCGTGCGCACTTCCCAGCCCGCCTGCGCGAAGCGTTCCTTGAAGGTCGCGCCTGCCGCACCCGGATCGCCGCCCGACATGCGCACGCGGTATTTCGAACGGTAGAGGCTGCCCGGTTGCATCAGCGCGGTGCGCGCCAGCCCCTCGATCGACACGATCGCGACCGGCCCGAGCGTGAAGCCTTCGCTGAGCCGGTCGGGTTCGTCAGCGATGATGCCGCCGATGCGGAAATTGGCGCTCCCCAGCCGGACCATGTCGCCGGCTCTTGCACCGAGTCGCTCGGCAAGTGCTGCGCCCACCCATGCCGTATCGGCGCTCGGCGCGGCGACCGCGCGCCCGTCGGCAAGGCGCAAGTTGCCGTACAGTGGATAGGCACCATCGACCGCTTTCAGCTCGATCGGCACGCCGTTGCCGCCGCGCGCCGCCATCGACTGCATGCGGATCGTTTCCGAAACGCGGCCGATCCGGGCGATCGCGCGTGCTTCCTCCGCGTCGGCGCGGCGCTGACCGATCGACAATTGGATGTCGCCGCCCAACGTCGCCTGGCCGCGCTTGCCAAGCTCGGCCTGAATGGCGCGCGTCAAGCTGCCGATCGCGGCCAGCGCGCCGACGCCGAGGAACAGGCAGACGAGCAGCAGCCGCAGCCCGCGAAAGCGCGCGCGCAGGTCACGCCGGGCAAGCGTGAACGCGAGCGCCCAGTCGCTCATCGGTACCGATCCGCCACGATCCGCCCGTCCGCCATTTCGATCACCCGGTCACAGCGTTCGGCGAGCCGGGCGTCGTGCGTGATGACGAACAGGGTCGCGGCAAGCTCGGCATGCCGTGCAAAGAGCAGGTCCATCACCGCGGCCCCGGTGCCAGTGTCGAGATTGCCGGTCGGCTCGTCGGCAAAGACCAGCGCGGGGCGCGGCGCGAGTGCACGCGCGATCGCGACCCGTTGCTGCTCGCCGCCCGACAATTGCGTGGGATAATGATCGAGCCGATTGCCGAGGCCGACCGCGGCGAGTTCACTCGCGGCGCGCGCGAACGCATCGGGGACGCGCGCGAGTTCGAGCGGCACGGCAACGTTTTCATGCGCGGTCATCGTCGGCATCAAATGGAACGCCTGCAGCACGATGCCGATGCGCCCGCGCCGCGCGCGCGCCAGGTCATCTTCGTCGAGCCGACCGAAATCGAGCCCGTCGATGCGCAAGGTGCCGCTACTGGCGCGCTCCAGCCCCGACAGGATCGCCATCAGCGACGATTTGCCCGAGCCCGACGGCCCGAGCAGCGCGACGCTCGACCCGCGCGCGATGCTCAGATCGACCCCGTGGAGGATGCGCGTCGGCGGGGCTCCCAGCGACAGGGTGACGTCGCGGGCTTCGATCACCATATCGGCGGTCGTCTGGGTCTGGGCCAAGATGGGAGTTTCCATGAAGCGATTGCCTGCCGCATCTATGTACGCTGCGCTGATCCTCCAAGCGGCGTGGCTGACGGGGTGCGGACAAGCGCCCACGATCGACAGTGAAACCGCCACACCGGCTCCCGTCGAGTCGCCCGCCGCCGTCCAGTCCGTCGTCGCGCCGAAGGGTCCCGAGCGAGTGGTGCTCGCCTTTGGCGACAGCTTGTACGCAGGCTATGGCGTGCCGCGCGGCGAGAGTTTGCCCGCCGAACTCCAGAACGCGCTGCGCCAGCGCGGGATCAATGCCACCGTCGTGAACGCCGGCGTTTCAGGCGATACGACGGCGGCGGGACGGACGCGGCTGAGCTTCACGCTCGACCGGCTGCCGCGTGCCCCCGACCTTGTCGTCGTGGGCTTGGGCGGAAACGACGTGCTGCGCCAGATACCCATCACCGAAACGCGTGCGAACATGGTCGCGATGCTCGCCGAGCTCGAGCGTCGCAACCTGCCGGTGATCCTGACCGGGATGCTCGCGCCACCCAATCTGGGGCCTGATTACGCGCGCGCGCTGGGTGGGTTGTATCCGGAGCTTGCGCGCAAATACCGCGCCGATCTTGATCCGTTCATCCTGGCAGGCGTGCTCGGCAATGCCAAGCTGATGCTACCCGACGGCGTCCACCCCAATGCCGGCGGTATCGATATCATTGCCGCGCGCCTCACGCCGCTCGTGGCGCAGCGGCTGACCAAGCCGCGCTGACGTCGCCGGTCATGGGATCAGCCACGTTGCGCACCAAAGCCCGCCATCGCTCGTAAAGCACGCGCGCCGATTGCCGCCCGACGTTAATTCCAGCCAGTCGATGCGGTCGATCGCGACCGTCATCAGCGCAAAGTTCGCGCGCGCTGGAAGCGTTTCCGCCTCGCTGGGGGACCGGTCGCGTACCATTTCAGGTAGCCCCGCCGTGCAGTGGTCGACGGGCGTACCGGGAGCGGGATCGGCAAGATAGGCGCGCCGACTGCTCAGCGCGGTCGCGGCCCATGCCGCCTCGACCACCGGTCCCGAATCGATCATCGTGGCGACGCCCGAAAGCGTGATCTGAAGCCGCTCGGCAATGTCATAGACAAGCACCGACGCGCGCGCTCCCCCTGCGATCTGTGCGACCTTAGCTGCGCGCCGGTCGGTGTGGAAGCGCAGTTCGCTCGCCGCGCGGTCGGCGCCGCGCAGCACCATCGTTCGTTGCCGCGGCCCCTCTTGACCGACAGTCGCGACCACCGGCGTGTGGAGCGGCGATCGGCGGTCGGCGACGCCGCGCGCAAGCCGCACCCAGACATCGTCGAGGATCGTGGCGAGGGCTGGCAGCGGCGCGGCGTTCATGCGCTGGCGCTATGGCGTGTCGGGATCAGGCGCGCTAGGCGAGATGAATGGCAATCGACCTCGGCGACTTCGAAGATGGGCGCGACCATGACGGCGATTACGCCGTCGAACTGGTCGCGCTGCAGAACCGGCTTACCCGTATCCAAGCGGCGTACATCATGCACAAGCGCAGCGCGATCATCGCATTCGAGGGATGGGACGCGTCGGGCAAGGGCGGGGTGATCCAGCGCCTGACCGCGGGCCTCGACCCGCGCTACTATCAGGTGTGGCCGATCGCCGCGCCGACGCGCGAGGAACGCGAGCGTCACTTCCTTTGGCGTTTCTGGACGCGATTGCCCGCGCGCGGCGAGATCAACGTCTTCGACCGGACCTGGTACGGCCGCGTCCTGGTCGAGCGCGTCGAAGGCTTTGCGACCGAGGTCGAGTGGAAACGCGCGTACGACGAGATCAACGAATTCGAGGCGCAGCAAAAGGACGATGGCGTGACCATCGTGAAGCTGTTCCTGCACACGACGCAAGCAACCCAGGATAAGAGGTTTCACGACCGGCTTGCGGACCCCTGGAAGCAGTGGAAGACCGGGGCCGACGATTATCGCAATCGGGCCCGTCGCGCCGACTATTTAAATGCGTATCGCGACATGTTCGAGCGAACCGACACGCGCTGGGCACCGTGGAAAGTGATCGACGCGAACAACAAGAAGTCGGCACGGATCGCTGCGGGCAACTATGTGGCGGATCGGCTCGAGGCAGCCGTCGACATGACCCCCGTCGCCGCCGATCCCGCAGTTGCCGCACTAGCGAAAGCGGCGTTCGACTCCTAAGCCGGAACCGCGCAAAGCTTTTTCAGGGCTGAGGCATCAAGGTCGGTTTCGACGCGATCGGTCGCCAGATCGAAGCGTTCGAGCACGACGATCCGTTCGCCCACCCCTCCCACGCCGCCATGACGCACGAGCAGGGCTCGTGCATGACCGGCTTCGCAGCCAAGCATCGCGTCCACGACATTGGCGATCTTAGTTCCGCGTGGATCATACACGTCACGCCCGATCAGCTGCGACACCGGCGTTAGTACTTCTTTTTTAGGAAGATCCTCGGTCGCTTCCGCAACCACTTCGGCACTGTCCTGATATTTCGCTTCGCGCCCCAGCCAGCGCCAGATACCGACCATATTAACCAATGTCAGAAAGGCATTGGCGACGATCAAACTCGTCTGCCCGGTCGATACGCCGATCGTGGTCCAGGCGAGCGACCCGACGACAAAGACGACGAAGCCCCAGCCAGTAATGCGTGCGCCAAGGTTGGCTGCGGTCATCATGGCAGCGATCATGGTTGCAGCGGGCGCGACCCACCCTGCTAGATCGGCGATGGTCAAGCGGCGCGCGCCACATGATGATTGGCGAAGGGCACGGCGGTCTGGCAGAACGCGCATTGCGCCGAGGACCGACCGACATGCCACTGTGTCTGACCGCAGCCCGGGCAATGGTTCGTCTCGCCCCGATAATAAGCGGTGCGGGGTCCACTGACCCTGAATTGAGGCAACCAGCGATTGGTCGACAGTGCTGAAGTCTGCATCGATCGTTCTCCGTAACCAGACGCCAACGTGCGCTGAACCGGATGGTTTCGTCGGTGAGTCGACGGTAAAAAAAGCGACCCATTTTTGCACGTCTTGACCGGGCTCGACCGAGCGCACATATGGCGGCTTGGCACTCGCAAGGGTTGAGTGCCAGTAAGTTTTCCGCCCCTCGTGGGGGCTATACAAGGGTGAGGCATATGAACTTTCGACCCCTGCACGACCGAGTGCTGGTCCGTCGCATTGAAGCCGACGAGAAAACCGCTGGCGGGATCATCATTCCCGATACCGCCAAGGAAAAGCCGCAGGAAGGCGAGATCGTCGCCGCGGGCAGTGGCGTGCGTGCCGAAGACGGCAAGATCACGCCGCTCGACGTCAAGGCTGGCGACAAGATCCTGTTCGGGAAATGGTCGGGCACCGAGGTCAAGCTGAACGGCGAAGACCTGCTGATCATGAAGGAAAGCGACATCCTCGGGATCGTCGGCTGACTCTAGTGCTCCTGCGAACGCAGGAGCCCTGTCGACGAGACTAAGGACGTGTCTCCAGAGCTCCTGCTTTCGCAGGAGCACAGTATTGAGGAACAAGACAAATGGCAGCCAAGGACGTAAGATTCAGCCGCGACGCGCGTGAGCGCATTCTGCGCGGCGTCGATATTCTCGCCGATGCGGTAAAGGTCACGCTGGGCCCTAAGGGTCGCAACGTCGTGATCGACAAGTCGTTCGGTGCTCCGCGCATCACCAAGGACGGCGTGACGGTCGCCAAGGAAATCGAACTGAAGGACAAGTTCGAGAACATGGGCGCGCAGATGCTGCGCGAAGTCGCGTCGAAGACGAACGACCTCGCGGGTGACGGCACCACTACCGCGACCGTGCTCGCACAGGCGATCGTTCGCGAGGGCATGAAGTCGGTCGCGGCTGGCATGAACCCGATGGACCTGAAGCGTGGGATCGACCTTGCAGTCGTTCGCGTCGTCGAAGATCTGAAGAACCGTTCGAAGCCGGTTAGCGGCACTGCCGAAATCGCGCAGGTCGGTGTCATTTCGGCGAACGGCGACACCGTCGTCGGCGAAAAGATTGCCGAAGCGATGGAAAAGGTCGGCAAGGAAGGCGTGATTACCGTCGAGGAAGCCAAGGGTCTCGATTTCGAGCTCGACGTCGTCGAAGGCATGCAGTTCGACCGCGGCTATCTCTCGCCTTACTTTATCACCAATCCGGAAAAGATGACGGTCGAATTGACCGATCCGTACATCCTTATCCACGAGAAGAAGCTGTCGAACCTGCAGGCGATGCTTCCGATCCTCGAAGCGGTCGTGCAGTCGGGTCGTCCGCTGCTTATCATTGCCGAAGATATCGAGGGCGAGGCGCTTGCCACGCTCGTCGTCAACAAGCTGCGCGGCGGCCTGAAGGTCGCGGCAGTCAAGGCGCCTGGGTTCGGCGATCGTCGGAAAGCGATGCTCGAGGATATCGCGATCCTGACGAAGGGCGAGATGATCTCCGAAGATCTGGGCATCAAGCTCGAGAGCGTGACGGTCGCGATGCTGGGTTCGGCAAAGCGCGTGTCGATCGACAAGGACAACACGATCATCGTCGACGGTGCCGGTGACGAGGCCATGATCAAGGGCCGCGTCGAGGCGATCCGCCAGCAGATCGAGAACACGACCAGCGATTATGACAAGGAGAAGCTCCAGGAGCGTCTTGCCAAGCTCGCCGGCGGTGTTGCGGTCATCAAGGTCGGCGGCGCGTCGGAAGTCGAAGTCAAGGAGCGCAAGGATCGTGTCGACGATGCGCTGCACGCGACGCGTGCCGCGGTCGAAGAAGGCATCGTCCCCGGTGGTGGAACTGCCTTGCTCTATGCGACCAAGGCACTCGACGGCATGAAGGGCGTCAACGACGACCAGACGCGCGGCATCGACATCATCCGCAAGGCACTGCAGACGCCGTTGCGTCAGATCGCGCAGAATGCCGGGCATGACGGTGCGGTCGTTGCGGGCAATCTGCTCCGTGAAGACGACGAGACGCGCGGCTTCAATGCTCAGACCGAAGTCTACGAGAACCTCGTCGCGGCGGGCGTTATCGATCCGACCAAGGTCGTGCGTGCGGCGCTGCAGGACGCGGCATCGGTGGCGGGTCTGCTGATCACCACCGAAGCGGCGATCTCGGAAAGCCCCGAGGACAAGCCGGCGATGCCTATGGGCGGCGGCGGCGGCATGGGCGGCATGGGCGGCATGGACTTCTGATTTCGGCTCGGGCCAGCCAAGGCTGGCCCGGACTCGAAATCAGAACGGACGGCGGGTCGGCCTCGGTCGAACCCGTCCGACGTCCAGCGGCGGCTTTGCCGTCGCCACCTATATCGTGCAGATGCAAGCGAAGGGCCGGGGGGCATTCCTCCCGGCCCTTTGTTTTGCGCCACGAACGCATTACCCTTGGCCAACTAATTGAAGGATCCCCATGGCCACCGCACTCGCCACCCCCGCCGACGACGTTCAGCATTATGCGCCGTCATGGCCCGCGTTCGACTGGGCTGATCCGTTCCAGCTGACTGCGGCGCTGACCGACGAGGAGCGCATGGTCGCCGACAGCGCGCGGGCGTTCTGCGACGCTGAGCTCGCCCCGATCGTCAAGGAGTCGAACCGCAACGAGACGTTCGACCGCGGTTTGATGATCAAATTCGGTGCGGCGGGGCTGCTGGGGTCGACGATCACGGGCTATGGCTGCGCGGGGCTCGGCTATGTCGCTTATGGCTTGATCGCACGCGAGGTCGAGCGCGTCGATTCGGCGTACCGCTCGGCGATGTCGGTGCAATCGAGCCTCGTGATGTATCCCATCCATGCCTACGGCTCGGACACGCAGCGCGCCAAGTATTTGCCTAAGCTTGCGACCGGCGAGTGGATCGGTGCCTTCGGGCTGACCGAGCCCGACGCGGGCAGCGACCCCGGCGGCATGACCACGCGCGCGCGCCGTGTGCCGGGCGGCTATGTGCTGACGGGCGCAAAGATGTGGATCACCAACAGCCCGATCGCCGATGTCTTCGTCGTGTGGGCCAAGGACGACGATGGACGCATTCGCGGCTTCATCCTCGAACGCGGTGACGAAGGACTGTCGACACCAAAGATCAGCGGCAAGTTCTCATTGCGTGCGTGGGTGACGGGCGAGATCGTGATGGACGAGGTCCACATCGCCGAGGACCGCTTGCTCGAGGGTGTGTCGGGGTTGAAGGGGCCGTTCGGGTGCCTCAACAATGCGCGTTACGGCATTGCGTGGGGTGTGATGGGTGCAGCGGAGTTCTGCTGGCACGCGGCGCGGCAATATACGCTTGATCGCAAGCAATTCGGGCGGCCGCTCGCAGCGACGCAGCTGGTGCAGAAAAAGCTCGCCGACATGCAGACCGAGATCGCACTGGGGCTGAATGCGGCGCTTACCGCTGGGCGGCTGATGGACGCACATGCGCTCGCGCCGGAGACGATCAGCCTCATCAAGCGCAACAATTGTGGCAAGGCGCTCGACATAGCGCGGGTCGCGCGCGACATGCACGGCGGCAACGGGATCAGCGACGACTATGGCGTAATCCGCCACGTCATGAACCTCGAGGCGGTGAACACCTATGAGGGGACGCACGACGTCCACGCGCTGATCCTCGGTCGTGCGCAGACGGGCATACAGGCGTTTTCGTGACACTGGCCGGTTGATGAACGTGCCCGGCAGCACGAACGAAGGTTGCTGATCGGGCAACGAAGCACCCCGTCGGCGGTTAACAACCCGATGAACCGTCGGACGCTTGCATGAACGCCATAAAGGAAAGCGCGCTCGGGGGGTTTCTGCCGACGTGGCTGGTCCCGTCGGCGCGAATGCGCGTTACGCTGACCTATTGGTGGCAGCATCGCCGCCGACCATGCCTGCGAACGCCGACCCGGTTCACCGAGCTCGTCCAGCTGCGCAAGCTCGGCAACCGCGACGATCGCATCGCTGGCTTGAGCGATAAGTTCCTCGTCAAGGCGCATGTCGCGCGCGTGCTTGGCGATACGTGGGTTACGCCGACGCTATGGCACGGGGAAACGCTGCCGGCGGTTCCGCCAGGGCCATTGCCGCTGGTCGTAAAGGCACGACACGGCTGCAAGCAGAATGCGTTCGTGCGAACAACTGACGAATGGGCGATCGCGCGGCGGCGTGGTCGTCGCTGGGTGCGCCGCCGCTATGGCCGCTGGCTCGACGAATGGGCTTATGCGTCGATCCCGCGTGGCATCCTGGTCGAACCGATGATCGGCGACGGCGCAGGCCTTCCGCTCGACTATAAGTTCTTCGTCGTTGGCGGGCGCGTTCGCGCTATCGAAGTGCATGTCGAGCGCGAGCGCGCGCATCGGTGGTTGATCGTCGATCGCGACTGGCGATCGCTTTCGTCACAGGGGGGCGAAACGCCGCCAATACCGATTTGCCTCGCGGCGATGATCGCGGGCGCCGAAAAGCTTGCTTGCGGGCACGATTGCGTCCGGGTCGATCTTTATGCAATCGACGGCCGCCCGGTCTTTGGTGAGATGACGTTCTTTCCTGGCTCCGGACTGTTGCCGATCGAAGCGCCGGGGTTGGACGTGGCGTTGGGGTCGGCGTGGCTGAGCGCGAAGGAACAGGATGAGCGTCGACGATTACCAGATGCCGACGGGCGTCGCGCCGCTTGACGACAGCTTCGCCGCGCGTTTCGCGCGGGAGAAGCGACCGCCGTGCCAGCTCTATCTCGTGTCGCCGCTCGACGTCACGGGCCCATATCCCAACCGGCTGCGCGCGGTGCTTGCGGCAGGGCCGGTGGCCGCTTTCCAGTTTCGCGTCAAAGGGTTCGACCAGCATGACGCCGCGCGACTGGCAGAACCCTTGCAGCGGGTCTGCGCCGATGCCGATGTCGCGTTCATCATCAACGACAGCGTCGCGCTTGCAAAACGTCTGGGCGCCGATGGGGTGCACCTGGGGCAGGGCGACGGCGACGTTCGCGAAGCGCGCGAGCAGCTTGGGCGCGAAGTGCAGATCGGCGTAACGTGCCACGACAGCCGTCACCTCGCGATGGAGGCAGGCGAGGCGGGGGCCGACTATGTCGCGTTCGGTGCGTTCTACCCCACCGCCACCAAAGCAACGATGGACCGGCCCGATGCGGTGGTCCTGTCGTGGTGGACGACCGTGTTCCCCGCACCCTGCGTCGCGATCGGCGGCATCACCCCTGCCAATGCCGCGCCGCTGGTCCAGGCTGGCGCTGATTTCATCGCTGTCTCGGGCGCAATCTGGAACGGCGACGCGG
>JAYTAR010000214.1:0-1644 GCA_043737455.1 Sphingomonadales bacterium
ACCTTTACGCTGTGGGAGTTCGTCAAGGCGCACGCGCTGACGTTGCAGTATTTTTTCCGCAAGAAGGCGACGATCAACTACCCGTACGAGAAGAATCCGATCAGCCCGCGCTTCCGCGGGGAACATGCGCTGCGGCGCTACCCCAATGGCGAGGAGCGCTGCATCGCGTGCAAGCTGTGCGAGGCGGTGTGTCCGGCGCAGGCGATCACGATCGAGGCCGAACCGCGCGGGGTCGGCGACGACGGCGATGGCTCGCGGCGCACGACGCGCTACGACCTCGATATGACCAAGTGCATCTTTTGCGGGCTGTGCCAGGAGGCGTGCCCGGTCGATGCGATCGTCGAGGGGCCGAACTTCGAATATTCGACCGAGACACGCGAGGAACTGATCTACGACAAGGCCAAATTGATGGACAATGGCGATCGCTGGGAACGCGTGCTGGCCGCCAACCTTGCCGCCGACGCGCCCTACCGCTAGGCGGCGCGGGTGATTCAGGTCGCCGCCTTTTACCTGTTCGCGTCGCTCGTCGTGCTGTCGGCGGTGCTGACGATTACCGCGCGCAATCCGGTGCATTCGGTGTTGTGGCTGATCGTCGCGTTCTTCAATGCGGCCGGGCTGATGCTGATCCTAGGCGCGGAGTTCATCGCGATGCTGCTGATCATCGTCTACGTCGGCGCGGTCGCGGTGTTGTTCTTGTTCGTCGTCATGATGCTCGACGTCGACTTCGCCGAGGCGCGCGAGGGGTTCACGCGGTACCTGCCGCTCGGGTTGCTCGTGGCGGCGCTGCTTGTCGGCGAGACGATCTACGCGTTCTGGGTCACGAGCAACGGCCCGATCGTGCTGGCCAACCGCAGGGGCGTGACTCCGCAGGCCTTGCCCAACATCGAGGCGATGGGCGCGCTCATCTACACGCGCTACGTCTACCTGTTTGAGGCCGCGGGGCTCGTGCTGCTCGTCGCGTTGATCGGCGCGATCGTGCTTACCCACCGCACGCGCGGCGGGGTGAAGGCGCAGAACATCGACCGTCAGGTGCGCCGCCGCCCGCAGGATGCGGTGCGCATCGTCAAGGATACGCGCGTGGGCGAGGGGGTCGAGATATGACATCTTCTTCCCCGAGCGCAGCGAGGGGCTGTATCGAGCGTCAGCGAGACCCGGCGCGCGACACGTCTCGCTGCGCTCGACACAGCCCCTCGCTAGCGCTCGGGGAAAAGCCAGTGCGCGGGTGCGCGTCGTGATCGGTCTGCACCATTATATCACCGTCAGCGCGATCCTGTTTGTGCTCGGCGTGCTCGGCATCTTCATCAACCGCAAGAACATCATCGTCATCCTGATGGCGATCGAGCTGATCCTGCTCAGCGTGAACATCAACCTCGTCGCGTTCAGCGTGTATCTCGGCGACCTCGTCGGCCAGGTCTTCGCGATGTTCGTGCTGACCGTCGCGGCGGCGGAGGCGGCGATCGGGCTCGCCATTCTTGTCATCTATTTCCGCGGGCGCGCGACGATCTCGGTCGACGATGCCGCACGGTTGCGGGGATAGCGCCGTGATCCAGCTCATGGTCTTTGCGCCGTTGCTCGCTGCGCTTGTCGCGGGGCTCGGCAACCGTGCGATCGGCAATGTCGCGGCAAAGGTCGTGACGACCGGGG
>JAYTAR010000215.1:0-1642 GCA_043737455.1 Sphingomonadales bacterium
CGCTGCGGCAAGTCCAGCCCACCGACCAGCAGGTTCGCGCGCCGTTGGCTCCAGTCGAGCGCGGCATCGACCTCTGCCATCGCCGCGTCCCAATCGCATCGCTCCATCAGCGTCACTTGCCGCCGATACGGCTGGCCCCTCATCGCGCCGCGATAATCGCCAGCGATACCCGCCGCGCACGTCACCTGCGCGCGGTTGATCGTCTCCATTGCCGCCCGTGGCCGCGGGTGGCGCGCAATCCCGAGCAGCACGGCCACATCGGTCAGAGCAGCCCGCCGATAACGCCGGCGGTGTCGACCATGCGGTTCGAAAAGCCCCATTCATTGTCGTACCAGCTGACGACGCGCACCAGCTTGCCGCCGATGACCGCGGTCTCGAGGCTGTCGACCGTCGACGAGGCGGGATTGTGATTGAAGTCGATCGACACGAGCGGCTCGTCGGTGAAATCGAGCACACCCGCCAGCGGTCCGCTATCCGCCGCCGCTTTCAGCAGCGCGTTGATCTCTTCGCGCGTCGTGTCGCGTCCCGGCGTGAACGTCAGGTCGATGAGGCTGACGTTGGGTGTCGGTACGCGGATCGCCGATCCGTCGAGCTTGCCCTTCAGTTCGGGCAGCACCTCGCCCACCGCGCGCGCCGCGCCGGTCGTCGTCGGAATCATCGACATCGCCGCCGCCCGCGCGCGCCGCATGTCAGGATGGATCTGGTCGAGGATCTTCTGGTCGTTGGTATAGCTGTGGATCGTCGTCATCAGCCCGCGTTCGATCCCGACCGCGTCGTTCAGCACCTTGGCGACGGGCGCGAGGCAATTGGTGGTGCACGACGCGTTCGACACGATCATGTGCTGCGCGGTCAGCTTGTCGTGATTGACGCCGTAAACGACGGTCAGGTCGACACCCTTGGCCGGGGCGGAGATCAACACGCGCCTAGCGCCTGCGTCGAGGTGCTTTTGCGCCGACGCCCGGTCGGTAAAGAACCCGGTGCATTCGAGCGCGATATCGACCCCGTGCGCCTTGTGCGGAAGGTTGGCCGGATCACGCTCGGCGGTGACCGCGATACGCTTCCCGTCGATCACGATGTCGGTACCGTCGGCCTCGACCGAGCCCGGAAAAGCACCGTGCACACTGTCGCGCTTGAACAGCATCGCGTTCGATTTGGCATCGGCGAGATCGTTGATGGCGACGAGTTCGAGCCCGCAATCGGGGCGCTCGAGGATCGCACGCGCGACGAGCCGTCCGATCCGCCCGAATCCGTTGATCGCTACTTTGACGGTCATCTCAATTCCCTTGAAGTTTGGTCAGGATCTGCGGGGCGATCGCGGCGGCGGTCAGCCCAAAATGCGCATAAAGGTCGTCGATCGGGGCGGACGCGCCAAAGCCGTCGAGGCCGAAACGCAGGCCGTCGAGGCCGGTGTAGCGCTCCCACCCCATCGTCGTACCCGCCTCGATCGAGACGCGCAGCACCCCGGCGGGCAGCACGGCATCGCGGTAACTCGCGCGTTGCGCGTCGAACAACGCCCAGCACGGCATCGACACGACGTCGGCACCAACTCCGTGCTCCCCGAGCTGATCTGCGACCGCGACGGCGATCTCGACCTCCGAACCGCTGGCGATCAGGACGACGCGGCGCGTGGCATCGGCGTGTC
>JAYTAR010000216.1:0-4318 GCA_043737455.1 Sphingomonadales bacterium
GGCGCAACGCGACCGCGCACGACAGCGGCGACTTGGTGCGCAGTGTGGCCGCTTCCTTGGCAGCCCAGTCGCTCGCATCGTCATCGAGTGCGGCGAGGATCGCATCGAGAGTCTCGCCTGCGAACAGCTGGTCGATACGACCGCGGTTCTCGACGATGCGCGCGATCGGTGCCCCGCTGCCATGCGCCTTCAACGATGCCGCGATGTCCGGACAATCGCCCAGCGCGTCGATCGCGGCGGCAATGTCCGGACTTTTGATGAAGTGCGTCGCCAGCCCGAGCGCGAGGCACTCGGCCCCGTCGAGCCGCGCGCCGGTGAGCGCAAGGAATTTGCCGACTTGGCCAGGCAGACGCGACAGATACCAGCCACCACCGACGTCGGGGAACAGCCCGATCCCCGTTTCGGGCATTGCGAACTTGGTGTTTTCGGTCGCGATCCGATAGCGACACGGCAGCGCGAGCCCGACGCCACCGCCCATGGTGATGCCATCCATCACCGCGACGGTCGGCTTGGCATAAGTAAACAGCCGATGGTTCATCCGATATTCGGCCATGAAGAACGCACGTGCATCGACGCCGTCGCCCTGGCCGCTCTCGGCCAGCATGCGAATGTCGCCGCCCGCGCAGAAGCCGCGTCCTGTCCTGTGATCTATAACCACAAAGGTGATGGCCTCGTCGGCTTCAAACCTGTCGAGCGCGTTGAGGATAGTGAGGCACATGTCAGTCGTCAGGGCATGCAACGCGGAAGGCCGATCAAGCCGGAATCGACCGACCGGTTCCTCGACGACGATCTGCACGTCGCCCATGATGATTTAGAAGAAAGTCTTGGCCACGAGCGAGATAGTCAACGCTAGATTAGCACCCACCATCCACTTAAGCACGGCGTTATCGACCTCAAGCTTTTGAAACCGGTTCTCGTAGTTCGCTAAGGCAGAGGCCGCAGCGCGCGACTTTTCATCGGAGGCACCCGCTTCACGAAGAGCGTCATAAACTTCGATGATCATCGTCGACATGCTGGCTACATAGGTCGACGCCGTCTCGAAGTCACTACTGCCGCACCAGCTCGCGTCCGATGATCATGCGCATGATCTGGTTCGTCCCCTCGAGGATCGAGTGCACGCGCAGGTCGCGCCAGAAGCGTTCGATCGGATAGTCCTGCAGATAGCCATAGCCGCCGAACAGCTGGAGCGCGTCGTTCGCGACCTTCGACCCGGTATCGGTCGAGAGTCGCTTTGCCATCGCCGCGAACCGCGTCTTGTCGGGCGCGTTTGCCGTGACCTTGGCCGCTGCAACGTAGAGCAACGCGCGCGCCGCCTCGAGGTCGGTCGCCATATCGGCGAGCATGAACTGCGTGTTCTGGAACTCGGCGACCGCCTGCCCGAACTGCTTGCGGTCCTTCACATAAGCGACCGCTTCGTCGAGGCAGCGCTGCGCTCCGCCGAGCGAGCACGCACCGATGTTCAGCCGCCCGCCGTCGAGCCCCATCATCGCGATGCGAAAGCCATCGCCCTCGTCACCCACCAGGTTTTCGGCAGGCACACGCACATCGTCGAGGATGACCTGCGCGGTCGGTTGCGAATGCCAGCCGAGCTTCTTTTCGTTGGTGCCAAAGCTGACGCCGGGCATGTCGCGTTCGATGACGAGGCATGAGATACCCTTGGGCCCCGCTTCGCCGGTGCGCACCATCGTGACGTAGAGATCGTTTACCCCGGCGCCGCTGATGAATTGCTTGGTGCCGGTCACGCGATAATCGGTGCCGTCACGTACCGCGCGCGTCGTGAGCGCCGCGGCGTCGGAGCCGCTGCCGGGCTCGGTCAGGCAATAGCTCGCGATGCGATCCATCGTGACGAGGCTTGGCAGATACTTTTCTTTCAACGCGTCGGACCCGAACCGATCGACGATCCACGCCGCCATGTTGTGAATCGAAATAAACGCGCTGGTGGACGAGCACCCGTACGCCATCGCCTCCATGATCAGCGCCGCGTCGAGCCGCCCGAGCCCGATGCCGCCCGACGCCTCGCTGACGTAGATCGCGCCAAAGCCGAGATCGGCCGACGCCTTGATCGTGTCGCGCGGAAAGACATGGTTCGCGTCCCAATCGGCGGCGAACGGCGTGATCGCATCGGCGGTGAAGCGACGCGCCACGTCCTGGATCGCGCGCTGTTCGTCGGTCAGGTCGAACTGCGTCACTTGAGCGTGATGAGCGCGCCAAGGATGGCGATCGTGACCGCGGTCGAGCCCGCGATCGCCGCACCGAGACGCGTGACGAGCTTGACCTCGAGGTCTTTCAAGTCGAGCTTAAGTTCACTTATTTGCTGACCGACCTTGAGCTCCAGCTCGCGAATATAAGTTTCGGAGCGTCTGGCCGCATCGTCAACGTCGTGCTTCGTGCTCAATCCGTCGAGGATGCCACCACCGAGCGCATCGGCTAGCTCTTCGGCGATGCGCCGTTCCATGCCGGCTGCTTCCATCCGCCGCACGAAGGCCTGGCTGTCGAACTGGTAAATCACTACCAAAGCTTAGTGCGATTGCCGCGGCTTGTCACGCGAGCGCGCCCAGCACCGCATCACCCATCGCGCGCGTGCCGAGTGTGCCGCCAAGGTCGGCGGTCCGCGCGCCGCCGACAAGCGCGCGCTCGACCGCCGCGAAAAGAAGGTCGGCGGCATCGGCGCGGCCCAGCGACCAGCGCAAAGCCATCTCGAAGCTCAGGATCGCCGCGAGTGGATTGGCGATGCCGCGGCCCGCGATATCGGGTGCGGACCCGTGGATCGGCTCGTAGAGCCCGGGCGCGCCTGCGATCCCGAGCGCCGCCGACGGCAGCATGCCGAGCGACCCGGTGGCCTGGCTGGCCGCGTCGGACAAGATGTCGCCGAACAGATTATCGGTGACGATGACGTCGAACTGCGTGGGCGCACGGATCAGCTGCATCGCGGCATTGTCGGCGAGCATGTGATCGAGCGTAACGTCGGCATAGTCGCGCGCGTGAAGGTCGCTCACCACCTCGCGCCACAGCACACCCGACTCCATGACGTTGGCTTTGTCGCAGCTGGTGACGCGGTTGTGCCGTCCGCGCGCAAGCTCGAACGCGACGCGCGCCACGCGCTCGATCTCGTGCGTCGTATAGACTTGCGTGTCGTAGCCGCGCTTCGATCCGTCGGGCAGCGTGTCGATGCCGCGAGGGGTCCCGAAGTAGACGCCACCCGTCAGCTCGCGCACGATCATCAGGTCGAGGCCGGCGATGACCTCGCGCTTGAGCGTCGACGCGTCGGCAAGCGCGTCGAAGCACAAGGCGGGGCGCAGGTTCGCGAAGACCTGCATTTCCTTACGCAGGCGTAACAATCCCTTCTCGGGGCGCAGCGCGCGCGGCACCCCCGCCCATGCAGGACCCCCGACCGCGCCCAGCAGCACGGCATCGCTCGCCAGCGCCTGCGCCAGGACGTCCTCAGTCAGCGGTGTGCCATCCGCGTCGTAGCTCGCGCCCCCGTAAAGTGCGTCCCCTATCGCCAGATCGGGCGTCAGCACGGCGGCGACGCGGCGCACCTCGGCACAAACTTCGGGGCCGATGCCATCGCCGGGGAGGAGGAGGAGTGTCTGCATGCGCGCTCCCGCTAGCCGGTCGCGGCCAGGCCGAGCAAGCGCCGTGCGGCGTTCAGATGCGGTGCGTCGACCATCCGTCCATCGAGCTGAACTGCACCGGCACCGGGCTGCGCGGCAAATGCGGCGATCACGGCCCCGGCTCGGGCTAGCTCGCCCGCGGACGGTTCGAACGCGGCGTTGATCACCGTCACTTGCGCCGGGTGGATCGCCATCATGCCGCTGAACCCGTCGCGCCGCCCGCGCGCGGCATAAGCGGCGAGCCCGTCAAGATCGCGAAAGTCGGGGTAGACGGTCTCGATCGCCGCGACCCCCGCCGCATGCGCACCGAACAGTGTCAGCGCGCGCGCAAACTGATAGGGCGCGGTGTAACTGCCATCGTCCTCGCGCGCCGAGGTCGCGCCGATCGCGGCAGGCAAGTCCTCCGCCCCCCAGGTCAAGCCGATCAGATGCTGCGCGACCTGCGCGTAGCTGCCGAGGCCAAAGACGGCGGCAGGGGTTTCAGTGGCGATCGGGAGGACGGGCAGGGCAGTCAGCGCCGTGAGCGCGCGCACGCTGTCGGCGCCCTCGGACTTGGGCAGCACGACGCCGTCCGCTCCGGCAGTTGCCGCAAGGTCGGTGTCGAGCATGCCGCTGTCGAGCGGATTGATGCGGACCAGCACCACGCCGTCGCCGCGCGAACGCAAGAAAGACGCGATCGCCGCCCTCGCGGTGTCCTTATTGGC
>JAYTAR010000217.1:0-1638 GCA_043737455.1 Sphingomonadales bacterium
GCCGGCACCATTGTTGCGATTGCCGACCGACGGGACGATCCCGATCGCGGCGTTGAGCGCGCCGAAGGTGGTGGTCGGCGGCGCGCTGCGGGCGGTCCACGCGCAGCAACGCGAATGGCGCTGCTGATAATCACCCTGCAGATAGAGCGAGAAAGCACTGCTCGGTTCATACAGGAATTTGACGCGTGCGACCTGTTCGTTGCGGTCGTTGAGCTTCTCGCGGCGAGTGACGTTGTAGATTGTCCCGTCGGCTGACTGACTGCCGGCGGCGATCCGCAAGGCTGCGTTCGACCCGATCGGGATGTTGCCGATGGCCGAGACCTTGACCTCGTTCAGCGTGGCGAACGAGCCGTTGAGGTCGAGCGTGGTCGCGTTGATCTGCGGTCGCCGCGTGGTGATCGAGATGAGGCCCGCCGAAGCGTTCTTGCCGAACAGCATGCCCTGCGGACCGCGTAGAACTTCGACCCGTTCCAGATCGAGCAAGTCGCCCGTCGCCTGGCCCGAGCGGCCGAGCACGACGCCATCGACCACGACCCCGACGCTCTGTTCGACGGTGTCGGAGAAGATCGCCGTGCCGACTCCGCGGATCGCGAAGCCCTCCCCGCGGGCATTGGCCGACGGGGTAAAGTTCAGGCTTGGGGAAAGCAGCCGCAGATCGGTCGCGGTGGTGATCTGCTGCGCCTGCAGCGCCGCGCCGGTGTAGGCGCTGACCGCCAGCGGAACATCGCGCAGGCGCTCGGCGCGCTTCTGTGCGGTGACGATGATTTCCGTCGGGCCGACGTTGGCCGATTGTTCACCCGATGCCGCGGCGATTTCTGCCGCTGGGGCGCTCTGCGCCGATGCCGTCGTTGAAATCCCGATCGCCGCCACCGCAACCGAAGTGAAAAGTGCCCGCCGCATGTTCTGTCCCCCACCGAATGTTGTTCGATGTGGCAAAGCTAAACGATCGAATTCGGGTTTGTCCAGCTATTTGACCATCGGGTCAGAAACTGGTGGCATCAAAACGTCCAGGGTCAGGCGCGCGAGTTGCTTCAACGCGTCGAGTTCATCAAGCGGACGCCCGAACGTGCGGTTCCACATCGCGCCCTGGGCAACGATGACGTTGATGCTGCTGGTCATGATCGACTGGTAATGCGCCGGATCGCCCGCCCCGAGCTGGCCGTGGCGCTGCATCGCGCGGAGTACGCGATCGTTGGTCAGGACGTGCGTGCGGAAGTGCCGGTCGACAAGCCATTCACTGCGCCACGACGGCGTTGCGCCTTCGATGAACGGGATGCGAATGTAGGCGGGCCAGCGCACCGCGGCTTCGACGAACAGGTCGAGCATCGTTTCGAGCAGTGCGCGCGAGGGCGCGAGCGTCCGCGGCCAGCGCGCCTCGAAGAATGCCTCGACCTCGGCCCACAACGCTTCGACCGCCGCGGTCCACAGCGCTTCCTTGTCGGCGTAATGATACAGCACGCTCGGCTTGGCGACGCCCGCCGCAACGGCGATGTCGGCGATGGTCGTACCATTGTAACCGCGCTCTGCAAACAGGTTCGTGGCCGCGGTGAGGACGGCGGCATGCGCGGCACGACCACGAATGTTGCGCGTTCGGGCGGCGACTTCGATGACTTCGTTCATGCTGCCAACTTTATGTCG
>JAYTAR010000218.1:0-1636 GCA_043737455.1 Sphingomonadales bacterium
CAACCCCGCGACGGGTGCCGAAACGCGCGAGCTGGCAAAGGTGCTCGCGGCGAACGGCGGCGTCGTGCTCCAGATTGGCCAGCGGATCGAGGTGCTGCGCGACGACGGGCTTCCCGTCCGCGTCATCTTCGACCGGGTTCCGCCCAATCTGCGCGCGCGCCCGACGCTGACGGTCACACTCGATTCGCAACGCGCCGGGACTCGTCCGCTGACGCTCAGCTATTTGACGCCGGGACTGTCGTGGAAAGCCGATTACGTCGCGCTGTTCGAACCGTCCGATGCTTCGGGTAGTGCGGGCAAGCTCGACGTTCAGGGCTGGATCACGCTGTCGAACACGTCGGGCACGACTTATGTCGATGCCGACACGTTGCTGGTGGCGGGGTCGGTCGGCAGCGAGCAGCCGCGTCCGTATCAAATCCGCCGCCCGGTGCCGCGCTTGACGTCGGCGATGGTCGAACCGGGCACCGAGACCGCGAACCGTCCGCAGCTCGGCGATTTCTACCTCTATCCGCTCAAGCGCCGCACCACCATCGCGCAGGCGCAGCAAAAGCAGGTCAGCTTCCTCGACGTATCGGGCACGCCGGCGTCGAAAGCGTATGAGTATCGCAACGCCTGGCTGGGCACGGCCGAGGCGGCGCAAAGTGCCGCGAGCGTGCTGCGCTTTTCGAGCGCGAGGGCAGGCGGCCTCGGCGATGCGCTGCCCGCAGGAACGATGCGCGTCTATATGAAGGATGCGCGCGGCGCGTCGCAATTCATCGGCGAGAATGCCATCGGCCACACGCCGATGGGGTCGAGCCTGTCGCTCAAGACCGGCGAGGCGTTCGACGTCAAGGTGCGGCCCATCGTCGAGCGGCGCGAGCGGCTGGGCACGACGCGCTGGTCGACCGCGATGCGATACACGCTGACCAACGCGCGCAGCACGCCGGTCGTCGTCGATCTGGTGCAGGCCGGGCTCGATGGCTATGCCGACGACACGCGCATCGTTGCCGAAAGCGCGAAGAGCGAGCGGCGCTCGGTGGACGAGGCAATCTGGAAAGTGACCGTTCCCGCCAACGGCACAGCGATCGTTACCGCGACGTTCGACACGCGGTACTGAGCATGCGTTACCGCAAACCCAGTCTGCGGTTGAGGTTGAGGTTGAAGTTGGCTTTGGGGATCGGATTGTCGGCGCTGGCCGGTCCCGGGTTCGCGCAGACCGTCGGTGTCTCTCCCGCGCCCGAATCGATCGCGATCGGCATCTACCGCGAGCCCGACCGCGACGCCGCGCGGGCGATCGATCTCGCCAATCTCGGCGGCTATGCGCTCGTTACCGAGACACGGCGGGTGAGCATTGCGGCGGGCGACGGCGTCCTCCGCTTCGAAGGCGTCGCGAGTGGCATCCTGCCCGAGTCGGCGATCGTGACGGGGCTGCCCGAGGGCGTCGTCGAGAAGAACCAGGACGCGAACCTGCTCAGCCCGGCAAGCCTATTGGGGGCGGCGACCGGGCGGCGCGTCATGCTGCGCCGCACGTCGAAGGCAACGGGACAAGTGCGCGAAGAACCGGCGGTCATCCGCTCGGGGCCACAGGGGCAAGTGGTGCTGCAGACCGCGCAGGGGTTCGAAGCGCTGCGCTGCACGGGTATTCCCGAAACGATCG
>JAYTAR010000219.1:0-1633 GCA_043737455.1 Sphingomonadales bacterium
TAAAATCATCCGAGGCGGACCGTGGCCTTGTCGCCGATGCGATCCGCGCAAAACTTGCCATCCTGCCGGGTTCGGTGAGCGTCGGCGCGCCGATCGGCCACCGGCTCGACCATCTGCTCTCCGGCGTCCAGGCGCAGATTGTCGCCAAGATTTTCGCCGAGGATCTTGTTGCCGCGCGTGCGCTTGCCGAGCAGCTGCGCGCCGCTGTTGCGGCCACGCCGGGTATTGTCGATCTCCGCGTCGAAAAGCAGGTGCTCGTGCCACAGGTAGACGTGCGCATCGATTACCAACGTGCAGCGTCCTATGGCGTGACGCCAGCCGCCGTTGCCGATGCGCTCGAAACGCTGTCTAACGGCGAAGTCGTCAGCCAGATCGTCGATGGCTTGAAGCGCTACGATGTCGTGCTTCGGCTTCCCGAGGGCGAGCGAACAACTGCCGAGCTATCGAGTTTGTTGATCGAGACACCGCGCGGTGCGGTTCCTCTGGGCAATCTGGCCGAAGTTCGGGAGACCGAGGGGCCTAACCAGGTCCTGCGCGAGAACGGCAAGCGGCGGATCGTCGTATCGGCGAACGCGGCGTCCGGCGCGAACCTCGGCACCATTGTTGCGGCGGTCGAGGCAGAGGTCGCCAAGCTGAAACTGCCATCGGGCGGGTTTGTCCGTGTCGAGGGCCAGTATGAAGCGCAACGCGAATCGACCGTGACCATCGCCGGACTGTCGCTTGTCTCGTTCGGGCTGATCTTTGCGCTGCTATTCTCTCGTTATCGGTCGGTGACACTCGCGCTGATCGTTATGGCAGGCGTACCGATGGCGCTGGTCGGATCGGTAATAGCGCTATGGATCGCGGGGCTCTCGCTTTCGGTCGCCAGCATGATCGGCTTTGTGACGCTGACCGGCATCGCCGCGCGCAACGGCATCCTCAAGATCAGCCATTACATCAATCTCGTCCTTCACGAGGGAGAAACTTGGGGCGATCCAATGATCGTGCGCGGGACACTCGAACGCCTGACCCCTGTGCTGATGACCGCGCTTGCGGCGGGCCTCGCACTCACGCCGCTGCTCATCAACGCTGAAGCGCCGGGTAAGGAAATCCTGCATCCGGTCGCCGTCACGATCTTCGGCGGGCTGCTGTCGGCCACCCTCCTCGACGCGCTCGTCACACCGGTCCTGTTCCGGCGTTTCGGTCGCAAGCCGCTGGAACGCCTGATCGCCGACGCCAGGAGCGACGGCACCGGCGGAAGCACGCATTTCTAGAATAACAGTTTCACCACGAAAGGACGTCCTAATGAAAAATGCCCTCCTCTTGACCGCGCCGCTGCTGCTCATCGCTGCCTGCTCACAACCAACCACCAGCTCGGGGAACTCAGCGCAGGCTGATGGCGCGAATACCGCAGCGATTGCGGCCAATACGCGGCCCGACGGGTCGGTGGTCGACGAGTCGAAGCCGCACGAGCACACCGAATCGACTGCGCACGACAAGCCGATGGACATGGCCATGATGACCCCGGTCGCAGGCGATTCCGAAGCCACACGCGGCTCGAAGGCGGCGATGACAAAGATGATGCACAGCATGCCGGCCTACACCGGAGATGCCGATGTCGATTTCAACAAGCAGATGCGCGGCCATCACGTCG
>JAYTAR010000220.1:0-4296 GCA_043737455.1 Sphingomonadales bacterium
GCGCCTCCGCATGACGGCCCCTTCGTCTAGCGGTTAGGACGCGGCCCTTTCACGGCTGAAGCACGGGTTCGATTCCCGTAGGGGTCACCAGTTTGCGGCCTTTAGCTGCATATTCTAGGCTCTCGAACATGCCCTCATTGTCTATCGCCCTACTCCGCCTGCCGCACGGTGCTGGCCTCCCGCTGCCCGCTTATGCAACGGCAGGGGCGGCGGGGATGGACGTCGTGGCGGCCGAGAATGTGACGTTGCTGCCCGGCGCGCGTGCCGCGGTCGCGACCGGTTACGCGCTTGCGATCCCCGAAGGCTATGAGGTGCAGGTACGCCCGCGCTCGGGGCTTGCGCTCAAGCACGGCGTCACCTGTCTCAATACGCCCGGCACGATCGACGCCGATTATCGCGGCGAAGTGAAAGTCATCCTCGTGAACCTCGGCGCTGCACCGTTTAGCGTGGCGCGCGGCGACCGCATCGCGCAGCTCGTTCCGGCCGTTGTCACGCGAGCGGTTTTCGCCGAGGTCGAAACGCTCGACGCCACCGCGCGCAGCGACGGTGGCTTCGGGTCGACGGGCGTTCGGTCGCAATAGCGGTGACCACCCTCAGCGACGACGAGCTCGACCGTTACGCGCGTCATATCGTGCTGCGCGAAGTGGGCGGTGCGGGACAGATGCGACTGAAGGCGGCGCGTGTCGCGGTGATAGGCGCGGGCGGCATCGGCTGCCCGGCGATAACCGCACTGGCGGCGGCGGGGATCGGAACGCTGACCGTCGTCGACGACGATCATGTCGACCTGTCTAACCTTCAGCGCCAAACTTTGTTCGGCACTGCCGACATTGGGCGCGCGAAAGTCGACGTGGCCCGTGAGGCGGTCGCCCGGCTCAACCCGCACGTTGCGGTCACCGCTGTTGCGGCGCGGATCGACACGGTCAACGTCGATGCATTGCTCAGCGAACATGATCTCGTCCTCGACGGATGCGACAATTTTGCCACCCGACTGATGGTCAGCGACTGGAGCGTGGGTGCGCGCGTGCCTTTGGTCTCGGCAGCGATCGGCCAGTTCCAGGCGCAGATCGGCGTGTTTCGCGGATGGCGTACCGACGAGCCCTGCTATCGCTGCTTCGTCGGCGATGCCTTCGACGCCGAGGATTGCGACAGCTGCGCCGAACAGGGTGTGCTTGGCGCCATGACCGGCCTCGTCGGGCATTGGGCGGCGCTCGAGGTGATCCGTGCGCTAACGGGTTTTGGTCCAGCGAGCGGCGGGCGGCTGCACCTGTTCGACGGGGTGACACCGGCGATGCGCACGATCCGGATCGCCAAGGATGCGACGTGCCGGGCCTGCAGCGGCTGACCACATTTGCATGCCGCCGCCGCGCGCCGTAAGCGCCGCTATTATGGCCGCCCGGGTGTCTCCTTCGCCGGTTGCGCTCGCGGTGCTCGTGCCCACGCTCAACGAATGCGACAATATCGCGCCGATGGTCGCGGCGCTCGATGCCGCGCTTCTGGGGCGCGCCTATGAGATCGTGTTCATCGACGATTGGTCGACCGACGGCACCGCCGATGCGGTTGCGGCGATCGCGATGACGCGCAGCGACGTGCGGCTGATCCGGCGCTATGGGCGACGAGGATTGTCGAGCGCGGTCGTCGAGGGCGCACTCGCGACCGTCGCGCCGGTGATCGCGGTGATCGATGCCGACATGCAGCATGACGAAGCGCTGCTGCCCGCGCTCGTCGATACCGTTGCCAGCGGACAGGCCGACGTCGCGATCGGCTCGCGCTATATCGCCGACGGATCGGTCGGCGACTGGAACGCGGGTCGCGCCAGGGCGAGCCGCATCGCGACCATCTTGTCGGGGTATCTGCTCAAACAGCCGATCGGCGATCCGATGAGCGGTTTCTTCGCGGTCCGCCGTGACGTGCTGATCGCCGCGCTGCCGCAACTGTCGTCGATCGGCTTCAAGATCCTGCTCGATCTGATCGTCTCGTCGCCCGTGCGGTTGCGCGTCGTCGAATTGCCCTACAGCTTTCGAAATCGGCTCGCGGGCACCAGCAAGCTCGACAGCGGGATCGCGGTCGATTTCGCGTTGATGCTGATCGACAAGACGATCGGTCGGTTCGTGCCCGCGCGGCTGGTGCTGTTCGGCGCGGTCGGCGTGCTCGGGCTTGGCATCCATCTGACCGCGCTCCGCCTTTTCCTTGCAACGGGCGTCGCATTCGCAGCGGCGCAGACGGCGGCGGTCGTCGCCGCGATGACGTTCAATTTCGCGCTGAACAATGCGCTCACCTACCGCGACCGGCGTCTAACCGGCGTGCGCTGGCTGACCGGGCTGCTGAGTTTCTATGCCGTGTGTGGCATCGGCGCGATCGGTAACGTCGGCGTGGGAAGCTATGTCTTTGCCGCGCAGCACAGCTGGTGGCTGGCGGGGATCGCGGGCGCGGTCGTGGGGTCGGTGTGGAACTTTGCCGCGTCGTCGGTGCTGACGTGGCGCAAACGATAGGGGTAGGCACAGTAGGCAGCTGGCGCGGCTTCGCGCTGCTGCTTGCCGCCGCAATCCTGATCCGCGCCCAGACCTTTGGTAATCCCGTCATCGGCTTCGACGAGCAATTCTACCTCGTCGTCGGCGAGCGGATGTTGTCGGGGGTCTGGCCCTATATCGACCTGTTCGACCGCAAACCGGTAGGGCTCTTCCTGATCTACGCCGGCATTGCCACGCTGCCGGGCGACGCGATCTTGTGGACCAACGCAGTCACCTTGGTCTTCGCGGCGGCGACGGCGTGGGTGATCGCGCGGATCGCAGGCAGTGGCGGGCGCGGACTGCTTGCCGCACTCGCTTACCTGGCGTGGCTCAACTTGCTCGAAGGCGAAGGGGGACAAGCACCGGTCTTCTACAATCTCCCCGTCGCACTCGCCGCATGGATCGTGCTGCGACGCTTTCAGGCGCGATCGATCGACATCGGTAGCGGGATCGCGGCGATGCTGCTCATCGGGATCGCGGTGCAGATCAAGACCTCGGTCGTCTTCGAGGGCGCGTTCTTTGGGTTCGCATTGCTCTGGGCAGCCCGCGCGGTCGGCATGCCGGGCCTCATGGTGCGAGCCTCGCTATGGGCTGCAGCTGCAGTGCTCCCGACCGCGCTCGCGTACGGCGGCTATGCGCTCGCGGGGCACGGTGAGGCGTGGTGGTTTGCCAATTTCGCCTCCCTGGCGGGCAAGCTCCCCGATCCCTGGGCCGTCCGCATCGAGGGGCTAGCGACAATCCTCGGCATCCTTTCGCCGCTGTTGATACTTGCGGCGCTAGCACGGCCGACTGGCTTCGTCGCCGCATGGCTCGGCGTCGCACTCGGCGGGATGATCGCTTTCGGCGCCTTTGGCAGCCCGCATTACGCCCTGCCCGTCCTCGTGCCGCTCAGCATCGCCGCTGCGGGTGCGCTCGAGCAGCGGCACAAGCTCGCGCTTGGCGTGCTGGTGCTCGGCCTTGTCGCGGGGCAAGCGGTGCTGGCGATCACGCGCCAGCAAAAAGGCGGCGCAGCCGAGGCTGTCGCGCTCGCCGCCGCCGCGCAGCCGCGGCACGGTGGCTGCCTCTATGTCTATGATGGCTATCCCGCGCTCTATCGCCTCGTCGACACCTGCCTGCCGACGCGCTGGCTGTTTCCAGGGCATCTCAACACCGCCAACGAGGCAAGCGCCGCCGCGCTCGGCATCGATCCGGTCGTCGAAGTGCGCCGCATCGTCGCCAGTCGCCCCGATACGATCGTTACCGACCTGCCGCTGTTCGAACGCGGCAATCCCGCAACCTGGGCACTGGTTAAGGCCGCGCTCGACCGCGACTATGTGCTCGCGCGCGAGGTCGTGACGGGCACTGCGCGCCGTCGGCAGGTGTGGCGACACCGCTGATGCGGGTTGCGTAAGCGCGAATGACCTGCAAAGCGCCGCCGTCATGTCACGCGCCCCGCAAACGTCCCGACCCGAACCTTGGCGCACCGAACTCGCGCGCTACCCCTTCTCCGCTGCGATCCCGACGCGCTGGGCCGATCTCGACCTGCTGGGGCACATCAACAACGTGTCGATGGCCGGGCTGTTCGAGGAAGGACGCGGCCGCTTCAACCGTTCGCTCGCGCTGTTCCGCGATAACTCCGGCGTCCGCTGGCTGATCGCCGCCGTCGCGATCAATTATCTCGCCGAAGCACACCACCCGCACGACGTCGTGATCGCCAGCGGCATCGGTCACGTCGGCACCCGGTCATGGACGATCCTGTCAGGCGCGTTCCAGGACGGCGCGTGCGTCGCGACGTGTGATACGACATTGG
>JAYTAR010000221.1:0-1622 GCA_043737455.1 Sphingomonadales bacterium
TCCTTAACGTCGATCAGTAGTTTAGACCATTTCCAGCGGCCCGAGCCGAAGGCGAGAGCGATACCGCCTGCCGACGCGACGATCACCAGTCGCGGGCCGACTACCGTTGCATCGCGACACTCCGCGGACGCGTCACGAATTGTGGCAACGATCCGCGCGCGAAGCGCGACCGGCGCGCTTTCGGCATCCGCCCAGCGACCGTCCCAGACCATCGCTGCGTTGGCGACCGATCGCACCGCCACCGGCATTGCGATCAACTCACGCACCGCAGCCGCGTCGGCGGTCACAGCGTTCGCGATGTCCGCGGTCAATGCGCAGCCGCCCCCGACGCTCGCCTCGACGGCAAAATCCGGCACAGGCACGTCGCTCGTAATCGCAGCCTCGGTTGGCTGGGGGGGCGCGACCGGAACCGCTAACTGGGGCGAAGCGACCGCGATCATCTGGATCGAACTGTCCGCGACACGGGGCGTACCCCCATTCTGCCGGAGGACCGCGACGATCAGGACGAAATGCGCCGCCGCAAGCACCCCGAAGATCGCGAGCCGGCGGCGTCGACGGGTTGCGTCGCGTGCAGCGGGGACCGGTTGCAGCGACAAGATCATGACCTCGCGGGGGCGGATCGGCAGGCGGCGGGCCGGGAACCCTGTCGCCCAAAAATTGGTCGGGGCGAGAGGATTCGAACCTCCGGCCCCTGCCTCCCGAAGACAGTGCTCTACCAGGCTGAGCTACGCCCCGACACGCTAAGTCTATATCGACGCGGCGTCGGACGAGCAAGCCGTGTCGCGCTATCCGCGTGCCGCGCGCAAAACCGGATCGCGGTCGAGGATGCGGTCGATCGAGGCAATCACGGCGGCGAAGTCGCGGTCGTCGATGCCGCCGTAGCCCGCGACGAAGGCGGCGTTGTCGATGCCTTCGCGTAACGCCGCCGTGCCGATCGGCAGCAACGCCGCGTCGTTCGCCCGCGCCCACGCCGCGCGGATCATCGCCGCGCGCGCGGACCGCACCGCAGCGGCGCCGAAGCGCAGGCCCGCCCGGTCGGCGGCGAGATCGACGAACGAAAAGCCCGAGCCGCCCCGATCGCTGTCGGACAGTTCCTTCCATTCGCCGACCGCGCGCGTCATGTCGCCGCCGACGGTCGCGCCGAGCGCCGCCGACAGCGCCCAGTGCTTGGCAAGGTCGCTGCGTCCGTTCAGCGTCAGGCCGAGCGGCGCGACGCGGCACGCAGCCGCCCGGGCCGCGACGTCGCCGGTCAGAGCGGACGCGCGGTCGCCGACCACGAGCATTGCCAGCGCGATCAGCAACGCGCGGTTCTCGACCACGATATCCGTGCCGTTGGCGAACGCCGCGCCGTCGGCGAACGCCACGCCGCGCCGGACGTGGGTCGCGAGCTGGGTGGCCGGCAACCGTGCCTGGGCCGCCACGAGCCCGCAATACAGCGCGGCGACCCGCCCGCCGTCGACCGGCGCACTGCCCAAGCGGACGATCTGGCGCACGACGCCTGAGCCGTCGAGCGGCGTGCGGAGGACGAACAGGATGCGCTCGCCGGTACCGCGGTGGCCGAGCACGATCCGGTCGAGCGGCGGCAGGCGACCGCCGCGCAACACCAGCAGACCGCGCGCCGC
>JAYTAR010000222.1:0-10484 GCA_043737455.1 Sphingomonadales bacterium
GTATCAGCCCTGGCCAAAGGATTTGATCCAGGGCGCCTATTACATCGAGGGCAAGGAAGCCAAGGACGACCGCGCGGTCTTGCGTGGCTCGGTGGTGCGTACCGCCATCAGCGCCGGTCAGCCGGTCACGATGGGCTCGGTCGTACAGCCCGGCGACCGTGGCTTCCTCGCCGCAGCACTCGCCCCCGGCATGCGTGCGATCACCGTGCAGGTAAACATCATTTCCGGTGTCGCCTGGTTCGTGTTTCCTGGCGACCGCGTCGACATGATGCTGACGCAGCGCATCGAGGGTCAGGGCGGCCCCGCGCTCAGCACGACCGAGACGATCGTGCGCAACATCCGCGTGCTCGCCGCCGACCAGCGCACGACCGCCGAGGATGAAAAGGGCAATCGCCAACCGGTGCAAACCTCTACGGTCACGATCGAGGTCACCCCGCGCATCGCCGAAAAGGTGCAGGTCGCAATGGCACTCGGCTCGCTGTCGCTCAGCCTGCGTCCGCTTGCCGACAATCAGGCCGAACTCGAACGCGCGATCGCCGCCGGCGATGTCAGCGTGCCCGACGGCAACGATCCCAAAGCCGAGCGTCAGATGATGATGAAAGTCGCATCGCGCCCGGTCGAGGACCGCAGCTCGTTCGTCACCGCAGGCGATGTCTCACGCTTCCAGCGCCGCAACGTCGCGATCGAGGTAGAGCGCGACAAGGTCGCGATGGCGCGCATCGCCGCACCACGGGGCGGCGTCATCATCGTGGCGAAGCGGCCTACGATCACCGTCGCCAACGGCACGCAGACGACCGACGTCACCGTGGGGAGCAAGTAAGATGCGCCGCAACCATTTCTCACGGGCACTGCTGCTGACCGGCGGCATCGCGGTCCTCGGCACTACGGTCGGCGCAAGCGCGCTCGACGCCCGGTCGCCACGCAAAGCTGTGCGTTCGATGCCCGCGCGCAGCTGGTCCGCTCCACGGTCGGCCGTCACCGCGCCCGCGGGCGAGATCGTACTGTCGACAGGACGCGGGCGGATCATCACTTTGCCGTCCGAACCGGCGTTCGTATGGTCGTCGAACCCGCGTGCCGCCAACATCGTGGTCTCGCCCGACAGTCCGCGTCAAATCCAGCTGATGGCGGTCGGCCCCGGCGAATCGAATATTTTTGCGCGCAATCGCGCCGGTCAGATCATCTACAGCACCAGCGTGCGCGTGGGCGACAACGTCAACTCGCTCGACCAGATGCTCCGCCTCGCGATGCCCGACGCAAAGATCGTCGCCACGACGATGAACGGCCTCGTGCTGCTGACCGGCACGGTCGGTGCGCCCGACGATGCCGAGGAAGCCGAACGATTGGTGAAGGCGTTCATGGGCACCAACGCCAATGTCGTCAGCCGATTGCGCTCGGCGACGCCGTTGCAGGTCAATCTCCAGGTTAAGATCGCCGAGGTCAGCCGCTCGCTGGTAAAGTCGATCGGCTCCAATCTGCGGACGCAGGACACGACGGGCGGCTTTCAGCTGAACATCGCGCAGGGCCGCAACTTCGGTTCGCTTGGCAGTGCCGATATCAGCGGCTTGCCCAAGCTCGACGCTTCATCGGTCTACGGCTTGCCCGCAGGCACGGTCTCGCTGCCGTTCGATCCCAAGACCGGTCAGTTCGTCGTGCAGGGCGCCACCACCGCCGATTTCAAGAATCTGGCCCTCGGCGCAGGCAAGACCGGCTTGGGCTTTCTCGGCAAATTGTTCGGCGTCGATATCGCCGCGGCGATCGACCTCGCCGAATCGAACGGCCTCGTCAGCATCCTCGCCGAGCCCAATCTGACCGCGATGTCGGGCGAGACCGCCAGCTTCTTGGCGGGCGGCGAGTTTCCGATCCCGATCTCGCAATCGCTCGGTACGGTCAGCGTCGAGTATAAGTCGTTCGGGGTCAGCCTGTCGTTCTCGCCCACCGTCCTTGCCGACGGTCGCATCTCGATGCGCGTTCGGCCCGAGGTTTCCCAGCTGTCGGCCGAAGGGTCGGTGACACTCAACGGTTTCACCATTCCCGCGATCACGACGCGACGGACCGAGACGACGGTCGAGCTTGGCTCGGGTCAGAGCTTCATGATCGGTGGGCTGCTGCAGAACAACAATTTCAACTCGATCGACAAAGCCCCCGGCCTTGGCGACGTGCCGATCCTGGGCGCATTGTTCCGCTCGAACGGATACCGGCGCAGCCAGACCGAGCTGATGATCATCGTTACCCCGTATCTGGTGAAACCGGTCGACGCGAACTCGATCGTGCTGCCGACTGACGGGCTGAAGAACCCCAACGATCTGCAGACCTTCCTGCTCGGGCAGGACATGGTGGGCAAGTCGGGCGGTACGCGGCCGAAACCATCGATGGCACCGCCGGTAACGGTACCGGTACGCCCGTCGGTCGGTGCCGTGCTGACCCCGGTCCCGCTTCCCACGCCACGTGCCGCCACGCCCGCGGCAAGACGGTCGGGCAAAGCGGTCGCCACAGTCGCGCCTGGCTTCAGCAACTAAGCCTTCAGGGAGATACGACCATGACACGCCATGCCGCCCTCGCCCTGCCCGCTTTCGCCCTCGTGCTCGTCTTGTCGGGGTGCGGGACGCAGAACCGCGGACTCGAATCGGTGCATCAGCCAGTGGTGACGCGCACTGACTATGTCTACGACATGCCTGCCCCCGGGGGCGACCGCGTCGCGGCGAACGACGAAGCGCTGCTGGTCGGCTGGTTCGACTCGCTCAAGCTGCGTTACGGCGACCGGGTCGCGATCGATACGCAGGGCTATGGCCCGCGGGCACGCGATGCGATCGGCACGGTCGCGTCGCGCTACGGTCTGCTGATCGACGAGACTGCGCCGGTTACGCAGGGCGTCATTCCTTCCGGATCGGTCCGGGTCATCGTCAGCCGCACTGCCGCGAGCGTGCCTGGTTGCCCCGATTTCAGCCGCACGATGCTTCCCGAGTTCGGCGGCAATACGCATTCGAATTACGGCTGCGGCGTCAACTCCACGCTTGCCGCGATGATCGCCGATCCGCGGGACTTGGTTCAGGGACGGACGGAAACGCGCCTCGGCGACAACACTGCCGCGGGCACCGCCATCCGCAATTATCGCGCCGGCACCGTCAAGTCGCTGAAGAACGAGAGCTCGAAGGGGGGCAATTGATATGAACGCGCCATGGTCTCCATCCCGCACCGGCACCACGCGTGAACCGTTTACGGCCTTCGTCTGCGACGACCTGGCCGCCGACGCGCTTCGTCCGGTCGCGATCGAGCTGGGCTGGGCACCCGATAAGATCAACAAGGGCGGCTTGCGCAACGCAGTCCAGACGTTGTCGGTCTCCGCCAGCCCGCAGATCTTGTTCGTCGACTTGTCCGAAAGCGGCGATCCGCTCAACGATATCAACGCTCTCGCCGAAGTTTGCGAACCCGGCACCGTCGTGATCGCGGCGGGACAGGTCAACGACGTGCGGCTCTACCGCGATCTCGTGGCGAGCGGCATTCAGGATTATCTGTTGAAGCCGTTCAGCCCCGACGCGCTGCGCGACGCCTTTGCGAGCGCTCAAGCGATCTTCAACGCCCCGAAAAATGTCGAAGCGAGCACCGAACGCCCACACCTGATGACCGCGGTCATCGGCGCGCGTGGCGGCGCTGGGGCCTCGACGATCGCGACGTCGATCGCCTGGGCAATGGGCGAGAAGCAAGGTCGTTCGACTGCGCTGCTCGATCTCGATGTCCACTTCGGCACCGGCGCGCTTCAGCTCGACCTCGAACCCGGGCGCGGCCTGACCGACGCGATCGAGAATCCTAGCCGCATCGACGGGCTATTCATCGAACGCGCTATGGTGCGTGCCAGCGACAAGCTCGCAATTCTCAGCGCCGAGGCACCGATCAATCAGCCGATGCTGACCGATGGCAGCGCCTTTTTCCAGCTGCAGGAGGAAATGCGCGCAGCATTCGAATGCACCGTCATCGATCTGCCGCGCGGCATGCTCGTTGCGCATCCGCATTTGATGCAGGACGTGCAGACGACACTCGTCGTAACCGAGCTGACGCTTGCTTCGGCACGTGATGTCATTCGCATCTTGGCTTGGCTGAAGTCGAACGCTCCGCAGGCGGCGGTAATCCTGGTCGCAAACCGCGTGCCCACAAGCGGCCCCGCCGAGATCAGTCGCAAGGATTTCGAAACCTCGGTCGAGCGCAAGCTCGACTTTTGCCTGCCGTTCGATCCCAAGGTCGTGACGCAGGCCGCAAAGCTCGGCAAGACCGTCGCCGACGCGGGCAAGGGCAGCAAGACCGGCAATCTGCTCAACGACATCGTGGCGCGTCTGTGCGCGGTCGGTGAGGACGTGGTCGCCGACGAGGCCAAGAACGGCAAGAACGTCAAATCCGTCAAAGCCGGAGGCAAACCGTCGTTGATGAGCAAGCTTGGCGGGTTCAAGTCGCTGATGCCTGCCAAGAAGCAGAAGGCCGCCTGACATGAGCATCTTGCCGCTGCTCATGCTGGGTGTCGGTGTGCTGGTCGCGATTGCGCTGCTCGTCTTCGCGTTTGCGGGCCCGTCGGTCGACAAGGCGAAAATTCGCCGTCTGACCGCGGTCAAGGATCGTCACGTCAGCACGACGGGCGCTGTTGTCGAAGCACAGATGCGTCGCATTCAGGCCGGCCGTCAGTCAAAAATGGATGGCTTTGCTGCGCGCATCATTCCAAACCCAGCGCTTCTCAAGATTCGCCTTTCGAAGACCGGCAAGACCTGGACGCCTGCGCAATATCTGATGGCGTCGGTCGCGATCGCGGTTGTGGTCGGCGTCATTGCTTATTCGAAGCTCCACGCGATGCCCGGTGCGATTGCCGCTTCGCTGTTTGCAGGCCTTCTCATGGGGCTCGCGATCCCGCATTTTGCAATTAATTATCTCGCCGGTCGTCGGCTCGCACAATTTTACAAACGTTTTCCCGACGCGATCGAACTGCTCGTACGCGGGCTGCGCTCAGGACTGCCGATCACCGAAACGTTGCAAGTCGTCGCGAGCGAAGTCCCCGGGCCTGTCGGCGAGGAATTTCGCAACGTCGTCGACAAGGTGCGCATCGGCAAGACGCTCGATGGCGCGCTTCAGGAAACAGCTGACCGGCTCGGCACGCCCGAATTCCAGTTCTTTTGCATCACGCTTGCGATCCAGCGCGAAACCGGCGGCAATTTAGCCGAGACGCTGCAGAACCTCGCGACCGTCTTGCGGCAACGCGCGCAAATGAAGATGAAGATCAAGGCGATGTCGTCTGAATCAAAGGCGTCGGCCTATATCATCGGTTCGCTGCCGTTCATCGTCTTCTTCCTGATCAACCAGATCAATGCGACCTACATGACGCCGTTCTTCACAAACCCGCAGCTGACCGTCGTCGGCCTTGGCGGGCTGTGCTGGATGGCGATCGGGGCCTTCATCATGAAAAAAATGATCTCGTTCGAGATTTGAGGGGACGCACGTGAATCCGGTCACCACCGCTCCCACGCTGCTCGGCGTCGACGTGATCTTCGTGGGGACGATCCTCGCGGCGGTGTGTGCCTTTTCGGTGCTGCTCGCGATCTATGCCGCGACGACGGTGCGCGACCCGATGGCGAAACGCGTCAAGGCGCTGAACGAGCGGCGCGAGCAGTTGAAAGCAGGGATCGTCGCATCGACGTCGAAGCGCCGCGCCAAGCTGCAGCAGAAGAACGAAACTGCCGACCGCATGCGCGTCGTGCTCAATTCGATGAAAGTGCTGCAGGACGAACAGCTGAAGGCTGCGCAGAAGAAGCTGATGCAGGCAGGTATCCGATCGAAGGATCTGGCGGTCGTCGTCATCTTTGCGCGCCTAGTGCTGCCGATCTTCCTGGGCGGCAGCGTCGTGGCCTGGGTGTACGGCTTCGGCGGACTTGCCGATTGGTCGCCGCTGAAGCGGTACGGCGTCGTCGCGGGGGCGCTGATCCTAAGCTACAAAGCGGCGGACATCTGGCTGTCGAACGCGATCTCGAAACGCTCGACCGCGATTCGCAAGGGACTGCCCGACGCGCTCGACCTGCTCGTCATCTGCGCCGAAGCCGGGCTGACCGTCGACGCGGGTTTCAACCGCGTCGCCAAGGAGCTCGGCCGCGCCTATCCCGAACTGGGCGATGAATTCGCGCTGACGTCGATCGAGCTTGGCTTTCTGACCGATCGCAAACAAGCGTTCGAAAACCTGGCCAATCGGATCAACCTCGATGCGATCAAGGGCGTCGTCACGACGATGGTGCAGACCGAAAAATATGGCACGCCGCTGGCCTCGGCATTGCGCGTACTTTCCGCCGAGTTCCGCCACGACCGCATGATGCGCGCCGAAGAAAAGGCCGCGCGCTTGCCCGCCATCATGACGGTCCCGCTGATCCTGTTCATCCTGCCCGTCTTGTTCGTCGTCATCCTGGGACCGGCTGCCTGTTCGATTTCGGCCGCGTTCATCAACAAATAAAGGAACGCGATCCCTCATCGATACGTTGCTGCAACGTAACGATAAGGAATCGGCGATGGAACTCTTCACCACGAACCAATGGGCAGTGGTAGCGCTGGTGCTCGTCGCTGGCTGGCTGCTTGGACTCCTCAGCCGATCGAGCGGCGGCCGTTGGAAAACCGATTATGAGCAGGAACGCGAAGCCCATCTCGCCCTGCGCCGCGACTATGAAGCGCACCTTCAACAGCACGGCATGGTGAGCGACACGCGCGTTCTGCCGCTGGCCGAACGTCGCGTCTAGCGCGTCGCCAGTGCCGCTTGCGCTGCCGCCAGGCGGGCGATCGGAACGCGGTAGGGTGAGGCGCTAACGTAATCGAGACCCACCTGCTCGCAAAACGCGATGCTGGGCGGGTCGCCGCCATGTTCGCCGCAAATGCCGAGCTTTAAGTCGGATCGTGTGGCGCGCCCGCGATCGGCAGCCATCTGCACGAGCTCGCCGACGCCATCGACATCGAGGCTGACGAAGGGGTCGCGCGCATAGATGCCCTGATCGACGTAGATCCCAAGAAAGCGGGCCGCGTCGTCGCGCGACACGCCGAGCGTCGTTTGCGTCAAGTCATTGGTGCCAAAGCTGAAAAACGCCGCATGCTCGGCGATTTCGCCTGCCTTGAGCGCCGCACGCGGCAGCTCGATCATGGTGCCGACGAAATAGTCGATGCGCTTGCCACGCTCGACGAATACCGCTTCGGCAGTGCGGTCGATCACAGCCTTCATCAGTTCAAGCTCGCGCCGGGTCGCGACCAGCGGGACCATGACTTCGGGAATCGGTGATACCGTCAGGTCGCAGGCCGCTTCGAAGATCGCGCGCGCCTGCATCTCGTAGATTTCGGGATAGGTCACGCCCAGGCGACAGCCGCGATGGCCCAGCATCGGGTTGAATTCGTGCAGCTCGTGCGCGCGCCGCTTGAGCGCGTCGACCGACAGTCCGGTGGCACGCGCGACGTCGGCGAAATCGGCATCCGCGGTCGGCATGAACTCGTGGAGCGGCGGATCGAGCAGCCGGATCGTCACCGGCAGGCCCGCCATCACCTCGAACAGCTGAACGAAGTCACTGCGCTGTTCGGGCAACAGCTTGGCGAGCGCCGCGCGTCGGCCGGTTTCGTCCTCGGCCAGGATCATCTCGCGCACCGCCGTGATGCGGCCTGTATCAAAGAACATGTGCTCGGTTCGGCACAGGCCAATGCCCTCAGCCCCGAAATCGCGCGCGACGCGGGCGTCGGCGGGTGTCTCGGCATTGGCACGCACGCGCATGCGCCGCACGCCGTCGGCCCATTCCATCAATGTCGCAAAATCGCCCGACAACTCGGGCTGGACCGTCGCGACCTCGCCCGCCATCACTTCGCCGCTCGCGCCATCGATGGTGATCGTGTCGCCTTCACGAATCTCGCGCCCCGCCACGCGCGCGATGCGCGCGGTCGCGTCGATGTTGAGCGCGCCCGCGCCCGACACGCACGGCCGCCCCATTCCGCGCGCGACGACCGCGGCATGGCTCGTCATGCCACCGCGCGCAGTCAAAATGCCGCGCGCCGCGTGCATGCCATGAATGTCCTCGGGGCTGGTTTCGGTGCGCACGAGGATGACCGCCTGGCCAAGCGCGGCGCGCTTTTCCGCGGTGTCGCTGTCGAACACCGCGACCCCCGACGCCGCCCCCGGAGAGGCGGGCAGCCCGCGGGTCAGCACGTCGCGCTTAGCCTTGGGATCGAGCGTGGGATGCAGCAATTGGTCGAGTGCCGACGGATCGACGCGCGCGATCGCCTCGTCGCGCGTGATCAGCCCCTCCTCCGCCATATCGACCGCGATCTTGAGCGACGCCTTGGCGGTCCGCTTGCCCGAGCGGGTCTGGAGCATCCACAAGGTGCCGCGCTCGACGGTGAATTCGATGTCCTGCATGTCGCGGTAATGCGCTTCGAGCAGGTCGAACACGCGCGCGAGTTCGCCGTAAACCTCGGGCATCGCTTCCTGCATCGCCAACGGCTTGGCATTGGCGCGCACGCGTGCCGCCGTCGTCAGATATTGCGGCGTGCGGATGCCCGCGACGACATCCTCGCCCTGCGCATTGATAAGATACTCGCCGTAATAGGCACGCTCACCGGTCGCGGGGTCGCGCGTGAACGCGACGCCCGTCGCGGACGTTTCACCCATATTGCCGAACACCATCCCCTGGACGTTGACCGCGGTGCCCCAGTCGTGCGGGATGTGATTGATGCGGCGATAGACCTTGGCACGTTCGGACTGCCACGATCCGAACACCGCGCCGACCGCACCCCACAGCTGATCGTGCACGTCCTGCGGAAACGGCTTGCCCCCTTCGCGCTCGACCAAAGCGAGATACGTCGCGACCAAAGCCTGCCAGTCGGCGGGCTCTAGTTCGGTATCGAGTGCGACGCCGCGATCCTCCTTCGCGATCTCGAGCGCTTCTTCGAACACGCCGTGGTCGAGGCCGAGCACGACGTCGGCGTACATCTGGATGAAGCGCCGATAGCTGTCCCAGGCGAAGCGCGCGTCGCCGCTGACCGCCGCCAATCCGACGACCGTCGCGTCGTTCAGCCCCAGGTTGAGGACGGTATCCATCATGCCGGGCATCGAGACGCGCGCGCCCGACCGGACCGACACGAGCAAGGGGTCGGACGGATCGCCGAAGCGCTTGCCGGTCACGCCCTCGATATGCGCTAGGCCGCGCGCGACCTGTTCGTTCAGCTCGGGCGGGAACGCCATGCCTTCGTCATAGTAACGCGTGCACATCGGCGTGGCGATCGTGAAGCCCGGCGGCACGGGCAGCCCGATTGATGCCATCGCGTCGAGGTTGGCGCCTTTGCCGCCCAGCAATTCCTTCGGCAAACCCCTGCCGTCGGACACTCCGCCGCCGAAGCGATAGACGTAGTTTTCGGCCATTTTGCGTCCCTTCACTTCACACACTTCGCAGGGTGAGCGACCAAATCATGCTCGTCGATCGAGCCGTTCCGTCACCCTTCGATCTTTGAAAAATCCGCGACGCGGTGGACCGCATCGCGCACGCGCATCAGCAGCGCGAGCCGCGCGGCGCGCTTGTTCAGGTCGGTATCGACGACCGTGACGTTTTCGAAGAACGCGTCGATCGGTTCGCGCAACACTGCCAATGCCGTCATCGCCCCCTCGAAATCCTCCCGCTCGATCGCGGCCGCCGCCGCTGGTTCGGCCCCGTCGAGCGCGTCCGCGAGCGCCGCTTCGCACGGGTGCGGCGCGTAGGACAGCGCCGGCGTCCCTCTCCCTGACGGGGAGAGGGACAGGACCGCAGGGCCAGGGTGAGGGACTGTCGTGTCGTCGAGAAGCCCCTCACCCTGCTTGCCTTCGACAAGCTGTCCCTCCCTCCTTGAGGGGGAGGGAGGATCGCCCTCCTTCTTCAAGATATTTGCCGCGCGCTTATACCCGCCGAGCAGCCGCGCCCCATCCTCGGTCGCGACGAACCCCTGCAACGCGTGCACCCGCGCGAGCAGCCGCACAAAATCGTCCTCGTAGCTGAGTGCAAACACCGCATCGATGAGATCGTGGCGGACGCCTGCTTCGCGCTGCTGAACCTTGAGACGGTCAGCGAAAAATGCAGTCAGCAGATCGAGACTGTCCAAGTCCTCTTGAATAATCCTTGCTTGGGTTGGCTCACTTTGCGCATCAACCTCATCGAGGATGTCGTCCATCACTTCGCTTGCCACATTGGGAGCGACACCTCCCAACTTGAGAAGGACTTCTCGCGCGGCGTCCAACTCAGCATCCCACTCTGCGGGCCGAAGTAAGTCCACAATTTCCAAAAACGGTGCAGATAGCTCGAACCGTAGACTATTCCCAAGAACTAATGACAACACACCAATGCATTGCCGCCTCAGGGAAAATGGGTCGCTCGACCCCGTCGGACGCATTCTTGAAGAAAAAAAGCTAAACAAAGTATCCAACTTGTCCGCCAGCGCCACCGCCACCGTCACCGGCGCTGTCGGCACCTCGT
>JAYTAR010000223.1:0-4264 GCA_043737455.1 Sphingomonadales bacterium
CGCAGCGCGATCGGCCCTGAATCGTGGCAGGCGGCGGTGTAAGTCATGTGGACGAGTTCGGCCTCGTCCGACGGTGCCATCACCACCATGTTGGGCAGCGTGGCAAGATAGGTGACATCGAACGATCCGGCGTGCGTGCAGCCGTCAGCGCCGACCAGACCCGCGCGGTCGATCGCAAAGCGCACAGGCAGATTCTGGATCGCCACATCGTGGACGACTTGGTCGTACGCACGCTGCAGGAACGTCGAATAAATTGCGCAGAACGGGCGCATGCCCTGCGCGGCCAGCCCGGCGGCGAACGTCACCGCATGCTGCTCGGCGATGCCTACGTCGAACGCGCGGTCGGGGTGCGCCTTGGCGAATTTGTCCACGCCCGTGCCCGACGGCATCGCGGCAGTGATCGCGACGATGCGCTTGTCGGTCTCGGCGAGCTTAGCGAGTGTTTCGCCAAATACGTTCTGATACGATGGCGGACCCGGCGGCGCTTTCGCCTGCACGCCCGACACCACGTCGAACTTCTGCACGCCGTGATATTTGTCGGCGCTCTCCTCGGCGGGGCCATAGCCCTTGCCCTTCTTCGTCACGACGTGGATCAGGCAAGGCCCTTCGGCCGCGTCACGCACATTCTCGAGCACGGGAATGAGGTGGTCCATGTCGTGCCCGTCGATCGGCCCGACGTAATAAAAGCCGAGCTCTTCGAAGAAGGTGCCGCCCATCGCCATGCCGCGCGCAAATTCGTCGGTCTTCTTCAATCCCTTGTGCAGCGGCGCCGGCAGTGCGCGCGCCAGCTTCTTCGCCAGATCGCGCAGCCCTAGGAATTCACGACTCGACACGATGCGCGCGAGATACGCCGATAAACCTCCCACGGGGGGTGCGATCGACATGTCGTTATCGTTGAGGATGACGATGAGGCGATTGCCAGCATCGCTGGCATTGTTCATCGCCTCATACGCCATGCCCGCCGACATCGCGCCGTCGCCGATCACCGCGATCGCCTTGCCCGGCCGATCGGTCAGCTTGTTTGCGATCGCAAAGCCCAGCGCGGCGGAGATCGACGTCGAAGAATGCGCCGCGCCGAACGGGTCATATTCGCTTTCGCTGCGCTTGGTGAAGCCCGACAGTCCGCCGCCTTGTCGCAGCGTCCGGATACGATCGCGCCGTCCGGTCAGGATCTTGTGCGGATAGGCCTGATGCCCGACATCCCAGACCAGCCGGTCGCGCGGCGTATCGAACACATAATGAATCGCGACGGTCAATTCGACGACCCCCAGCCCCGATCCCAAGTGTCCGCCGGTCGTGCCGACGGCCGAAATCATCTCGGCGCGGAGCTCGTCGGCGACCTGGCGGAGCTGCTCGGGCGCGAGCGCGCGCAACTCGGTCGGCGTCGGGACCGTGTCGAGCAGCGGCGTAGCGGGACAGTTGGACATCAACCGACCTTATCGGCTGTGCGCGTCAGCCGCAATCGGCACAGGTTCCCCGTACTTCGATGACGGGGCGCATGGCACTGAACCCGGTCTTGCCCGCCGCCGCACGCACCGCGCCGGTCACGGCATCGTCGTCGATATGCTGCGCCGATCCGCAACTGTCGCACACAAGAAAGATGCAGTCGTGGATGCAGTCGGGGTGCGCGTTCGCGACATAGGCGTTCGCGCTTTCGACCCGGCGTGCCAGGTTCGCTGCAAGGAAAAGGTCGAGGATCCGGTAGATCGAATTCGCCGCGACGCGTCGTCCCTCGCTCGCCGACATCGCTTCGGCGATGTCATAGGCCGAAGCGGGGCGCGTAAACCCAACGAGCGAGGTGAAAACGCGCGCACGCATTTCGGTCCATTGCTCGCCCGACGCCTCGAGTGCCGTCCGCGCCGCTGCGGCGAGCGGAGCCCCGTGATGAAGCGTGTGCGCGTGACTGGCCATGCGAACAAGATAGGCGTTTCGCGAGCGCGGCGAAAGCCTGTCGAGCGGTTTTCGTCCAGCCACCCGTCAACGAGCCCACACCTTCAGACATTGCCGACGGCCAAGCACGCCAATGCCAGCAACAGCCCAGCGTCGCGGTTGCTGCGAAAGCGGCGCAGCGCGCTGCGACCATCCGCCGGATCGAGCGTCGCGATCTGCCACGCGAAATGTCCTGCGACCGGCAGCAGCGCCACCCATGCGAGCGGATCGGGCCGCACCAGCCACAGGGCCACCGCCCATCCACCGAGCGCGAGCGCGTAGCACGATGCGACGCCGCCGCGCACGTGCCGCCCCATCGCACGCGCCGACGAACGCACGCCGATGAGTGCATCATCTTCGATATCCTGCACCGCATAAAGCGTGTCATAGCCGACGACCCACGCGATCGATCCGGCATAAAGCGCAATCGTCGCGGGGCCGAGGGTGCCCGAGACGGCGGCACCCGCAACGAGCGCACCCCACGAAAAGACCAGCCCCAGCCATAGCTGTGGCCACCACGTGATTCGTTTCATGAAAGGGTAAGCGGCGACCGGCGCCAGTGCGGCAAGCGCCACCAGCGCGGCAAGCTGCGACAGCTGGAGCAGTACGGTCAGACCGACCAGGCTTAGCGCGACGAGGAACAGCCACGCCGCGCGCAGGCTAACCGCGCCGCTCGGCAACGGCCGTGCCCGTGTTCGCGCGACTTTCGCATCGAGATCGCGGTCGACGATGTCATTGTACACGCAGCCGGCGCCGCGCATCGCGACGCTACCGAGCAGGAACCACAGCAGCAACGCCGCGTCGCTGAACAATCCGCCCGCGAGCAGCAGCCCCCAAGCGCACGGCCAGTACAGCAGCCACCACCCGATTGGCCGGTCGAGGCGCGCGAGCAACGCAAAGGGACGCGCCCGGCGCGGGAGCCGCAACAGCAGGCCGGTCTGTTCGGTATCGGGCAGCATCATCTGTCACTAGCGTGGCCGCGCGGTTAAGGGGAGCCATGCCCGCCACGCCCGCCTGGCCGCCCGACAGTGGTGTTCGCCTGTTCGTAGAGACGGCGCTGTCGCATGGTAGCGCCGTCGTCATCGACGGTGCCCAGGCCCATTATCTGCTGAACGTCATGCGTCTGAAGCCCGGCGCACGACTTACGCTCTTCGATGATCGGACCGGTGCGTGGACCGCCGAAGTCGTCGCGACCGGCAAGCGCGACTTGCAACTGGCGATCGTGGCGCAGCTGACCGCGCGTGAGCCGGTGCCCGATCTGTGGCTGGGAGCCGCACCGATCCGCCGTGCACGCTATGATTGGGTCGCTGAAAAGGCGTGCGAACTCGGCGTCGCACGCTTCACCCCGGTCGTCACGCGTCGCGCAGTCGTCGATCGCGTCAACGGCGAACGACTGCGCGCGCATATGATCGAGGCCGCCGAACAATGCGGGCGCACCGCGCTGCCCGTGCTCGACCGCGAGACCCCGCTCGCGGCTTGGCTCAACATGCTCGGGCCGCGGACATTATTTTTTGCCGACGAAGGCGGCGGCAGCCCCGCCGCAGCGACTTTCGCGGCCCACCCCGGCGGCGCGGCGATCCTGATCGGTCCCGAAGGCGGCTTCGACGAGGCCGAGCGCAGCGCGCTTCGTACGGTCGGGCATGCCATCTCGCTCGGGCCGCGTATCTTACGCGCCGATACCGCAGCAATCGCGGCAGTAGCGACGTGGATGGCAGCCGCGGGTGACTGGACCCCCGCTATTTGATGCGCACTCGAAAGCTCACCGAAAAGCTGCTGTTTGCCGCCATCAGACCTTGCGGCGCGATCTTTACCGCGTTGACGGCGGCGTCGTAATTCGCTGTCGGCGTATAGGCGTAACTTGTGCCAGCGTTGTTTGAATAAGCAAGATTTGCAGGCGCCATCGTCAAGCCGGTCGCTCCCGGAAGGAAAGCGAAGTTTGTCGTCAGCGGCCCGCCGTCGTCGATATCACCATTGAAGAAGGTAACGCTCGCCGGCAGCGGATCGGTCAGCACGGTAGTTGAAAGGTCGACGGGCGATCCACCGGTATTGCTGATGGTCAGCGTATAACGAAGATCGGCGCCGGGCACGAGTTTGGGGTTGGTCGTGCCGTTCAGGGGATCGGACCAGGCTGCGCTCGTCTTGGTAACGGACAATATCGGCATCGGGCAAAAGCCGATGTCGTGGATACTGATCCACTGTTGCCCAGTTTGCGTCTCGCCCGTCTGAAGCGGGTAATTGCCGTAGCGGACCTCTACCGATGTAACCGGCTGGGCAAAGCTTACCTGGATCGTGCCAATGTCTTCGTTGGCATTGCTGCCGCTCGTACCGAGCACTT